>CAYUVB010000004.1:32130-49099 GCA_964448055.1 uncultured Desulfurococcales archaeon
GTCATTAGTCAATTGCCTCCTCTATGTACTCAATGCTTTCAGAGATAATTCTTATGCCTTGTAGTTCTACATTGCTACTATTTATTACTCTACGCTTAGCGAGTTCCAACTCAACTATGGATGTATAACATTTACTTTTGCCTTTGTTACATATAACCACAGGTTTATTCTTACTTACATCCATATACTCCCTTAATATTTCTCCTAAAAATGATGGGGGTAATTCTGATTCTGTTTCTACAACTATAGTTTTAGCGCTATCCATATACCTTTCATTTAATATGATATCCTCTATTTCTAATGCTACATCTCTACATGTATTAGCGTATATCGATTTAATATAGCTAGCATATAGTTTGTTTATTATGGAGGCTACTATATAGCCTGGATCCTCGATTTCACTTACATATCTTAGTAGTTGATAGGCAAAACGTGTATCTTCAACACCTATAGGTGAGCATTTTACTAGTACATATGTCTTGGATACAAGGCTTCCTATATCAACTAATTTAAATTTAGATCTCATACGCCGATGTAATACTTCTACTAATTTCTTTAGCTCATCATCACTTAAATCTATTATTTTACGGGGTCTACCTTTGCTATCTAATATTTTTATACCCTCACCGCTAAGTAGAGTTATACAATTCTCTTTTCTTCCGCTTATTCCAGGTATAAATGGATTGATGGTTAGTGATAGTGCATCGCATATGGGTAGTTTATGCCAGTCAAAAATTCTTAATGCTGCCTCGTAACGTTCAACTAATTCCTTATCTTGGGCTTGAGATAAAATATCATGATCAAGGCCTCTTGTATTTTGTCTATTAGCTGCCGATATTATAGCATACCCTTGCATTTCATCAGTTACTATTGCTGAGGACTCTAAGAGCTTAAGAATAAATACAGGTATAGATGAATGTATTCCTACGCGTACACCATTGCCTACATCCTCTACTATACGTTTATCTTTTTCGATAAGGATAAAATATGGCGTTTTAATATGTTTCTTGATTGAGTAATCTAGGAGGATAGCGGGTACATCTATGTCTGTAGGTACATCTAAACTAGGCGTTAGTACAACCTTTGTGTCTCCTATGCTTAATGCTGCTAGAGCTATTGTCGCTGCTATATAATTATCTAGTGTTGGATAGAATATTATTGATAAAATATTGTATTGTGATAGTATGGAAAACAGCTTCTCCGATAATTTAGATACTATATTTTTCTCTTCCTCAGCACCTGATATATAGCTTCTTAGCAAGTGTTCACCTTAAAAGCTACTTGGCTTGGAATAAGCTTGAGACAAGTAATTTCGCTTTCTCTGGCGAGTATTCCCAGTCTGGAGGCAGTTTCCCTACACGTTTATAGTACTTTACAAGTCTATGTATCTTTGACTCTAAATCTATTAACCCTTTCTTTGCATGTTTATCTTTAGGATGCTCTTCCAAATGTCTACGTAGATTTACTGCTTTCCTTATGAGCTGTAATAAGTCCTCAGGTAGTGGGGGTGCAAGACCATGCTCTTCTAGTACTTCTGTTATTGTTTTGCCTAGTATGGATTTAACTAAAGGTATACCATACTGGTCCCTAAGTATTATACCTATCATTGATGGCCCATAACCTTTTCTTGCAAGCTCTATTATCAGACCTTCTATCTCCTCTGGTGAGAATCTAACCCACTTAGGTGGTCCTATACGTGCTGGCCTAGTTGAATGCGACTGCCCCTTCTCTCTTCGTTTGTTCATAGCTTAACCCACCTTGATCCTATCTCGGGATATACTACTATACTTCAGCACATAGCGTTTTATTCTGGAAACTTTAAGTTTTGCTGATCATCCCATGAAGCCATTCAAAGAATCTCTTAAAAGCTATTGCCCTATGAGAGAACTTATTTTTCTCCTCAATACTCATTTCAGCGAATGTTTTGGTAGAACCTTCAGGTATAAAAATAGGATCAAAACCAAATCCCATTGAGCCCTTAGCTTTTAGAGCTATTTTTCCATGAACTATGCCTTCAAATACTTTTTCGCCGAATTGGGGGCTTTCAAATACTACTACAGCTTTAAAGAAAGCCGATCTATCCTTTATGTTATCCATTAACTTAAGAATACCATTAATGCCTATAGTCTTGTATACATAGCTTGAGTAGGGTCCGGGAAATCCTCTGAGCGCATTAATAAATAACCCAGCGTCCTCTACAACAATGTTCTTATTCCTGCCTATTTTTTCAAATACATACCGGGCTGCATATAGAGCAACATCCCTTATATCGTCTGCTTGTATTTCTAATTTATCTATTTCAAGCTGTTCCACTATGATACCATATTGTTTTGCCAATGTTTCTACTTCCCTAAACTTGCCTTTGTTGCGTGTTACAAAGTGTATTTTAATCATATTTTCCTCAACCTTCTCTCCTCCACATACCTGCCCCTCATTCTTATTTCTTTCACTTTATTGAGAAGGATGTTTGTGTATTCTTCGCCCATGACATTACTATAACCTTTAATGAACTCTTTAAACAACCTATTTGCATACATAGGATGAGTGCTTTCAAGACTCCTAAGTAGTAAGTGTAAATCAACACCTCTATCTTCAATGTCATCACTATAAGCTGCTAACCCGAAATCTATTATGTATGGTCTACCATCGTCTTTTCTGATGATTATGTTTGAGGTCGTAAGATCTCCATGAACTATTTTATTCGAATGAATTAAACCTACATATAATCCTACTTCCTTAAATATTTTCAATGATTTATCAATGTCATGACCTATGATGTGCTTTAACAATACACCATCAATGTATTCTAGTACTAGTAATGCCCTATCAGGATCAACGAATAGTACCGCTGGTACAGGTAAGCCTTTCAATCTCAGTGTTCCGATAATCTTTGCTTCAAGTATCGTACGTTGAGACCTTATTCTCTTATCGAGCACCGGATCTCTATATGCCTTAGGTATTCTATACTTTATTATTACTGGTATGTCGAATAAGGATGATTTATATAGGTATGCTTCTGCGCCTCTGCTTATTAACTCTAATGTTTTCTCCATGGAATATCTACCTCATCTAGTCTCCAGCGTTGACGAACTATTGCCTTATCTATAGGTATGGTTACACCATGCTTGTATGCTAGTAGTCCTGTCCAGGCAATCATAACCCCATTATCAACAGCATATTTGGGGGGAACTACTTTAACTTCCGCACCATGATATCTAGCCATGGCCTTGAATTTTTCTTGAAGTGTTCTACTAGCTGCAACCCCCCCAACAAGTAATATCTCTTTTTTACCTGTATGTGCTAATGCTCTTTCAGCTACTTCTACAACCATACTATATGCTATTTCCCTTACTGTGTAACATATATCTTCAAGTGTATAGTCGCTATTTTCACTTAATTTCTTGTATAGTCTTAAAGCTGCCGTAAGAATACCAGAAAATGAAACATCTTGCCCCTTTACCACGTATGGTATATCAGTGAGAAGCTTACGACCGTTTTCAGCGCATTTATCTATTACGTGCGTTCCTTTTACTACGTAGGGTGGACCTAAACCCAACTCCCTAGCTAGTACATCTATGAGGTTACCTAGGGCTATGTCTAATGTTTCACCGAAAATCCTATACCTGCCTTCATTATAGGCTACTATCATAGTATTTCCTCCAGCTAGATAAACTACGACAGGATCCTTAGCCTTTGTCAACAGTAAACCTATTTCTATATGAGCTACAGAGTGATTTACTGGAACCAATGGTTTTGATAGATAGGACGCCAGAGCCCTAGCAGCTGTAGCACCAACACGCAAACATGGACCTAACCCTGGTCCCAATGCTACTGCTATAGCATCGATCTCCTTAGGTGAAATATTTGCTTGGCTTAAGGCTTGATCTATTACTTCTCCAGCTTTAGATGCAAGAAATCTTGACGACTCACGTGGATGTATACCGCCTTTTTCCGGTATATAATCTACTCTTGCATCAGCTAATATTATGGGTTCCTTATCTTGTACTATACCTACACCGAAAGTATGTGCTGTGGACTCTATGCCTAATACTATCATTAAATGGCTATCCTCGTTAAAATATAATTAGTTGATATGAATATGGTCACTTTGAGGTAATAAACTCTGTGTAACCACATTTACCGCAATGCCATCGAGGTACGGGTTTTTTATGATGAGCCATTATGCTTCCACATCGTGGGCAACGTTTATTCTTTAATCTTATCTTACCTGTTTCGTAATCATATTCATATAGTTTATGTACCCAGGACATTTTTAACCTCCTCCTTCAGCTTGTATTATTTCCATACCAGCATGCCTTTTAATTATGTGCTCGGGCTCAAATTGTTTTGCTCTTTCTGGGTCATCGTATATATGTACTTGAACTCTTGTCCTACCTATACCGAATTCAGAAAGAATACTTCTAATGTACACTCTATCTTCACTCACATTGTATGTCTTTGCAATTGCGCTCCGAAGCTCCAAACGTGAGGGTGTACCCTTACCTATATGATAAACTATTACTAGTAATTCTCTTCTCTTTATTAATGGATTGTATTTATCGCTAACTACTACTGCCTCATATCCCTCACTTATTACTATTTTCTTCTGCTCACCATGTTCAGCCATGGTTTACACCTTTAATTCTTCATTTATGTCCAACTCTTCATCCACATGTATTTGCTTTATGCAGGGTTTAAAGAGTGCCCAGAAGTTTAAAGCTGTTTTCCTCGTAATAGGGTCTATCTCTATTAATACGAGGCCCCAATCCGGTTGACCATATATTATTATGGTGTTATCGGGTGAAAACATCATGGCTGGTAGTACTAGTAGATCCTCTTCACCTAGCACCTCTACTAAAATTGATCGATTATTTCTATGGGTTAATGTGCTTTTAAATAATGATAAGGCTTCTAATGAAATCATACCGGGTGGATTTATTACCTTATAGCGTTCAGTAAAATATTCTCTATTGATAGCTATATGTCTTCTCGTTCTCTTAGTTCTATAATCTATTACAGCTATTTTAGGCTTAATATTTGATTTTAATATTGTTTCAGAAACCACATCGCCTACTACAATTATATCTTTATTCCTGAGAAAACCTTGTTGACTAATAAAAGAGACGTTCTCTCTTGGTGTCCCAGTAAATACTACCCCTTTAGGTAATGCAAATTCTATTCTATATTTGGTGGGTAAACAAAAACCTTGTACCAACATAAATCTCATCTTATTTTAATGGCATATCTACCTGGTTCTTTTATCCCAAGCATTTCAGCTATTTTAGAGTTGTTGATATCAACTATTACAACCATACCCTCCCACTCCTCGGTAAAATCAGTTGAGCCACATCTAGGACATTTCTCTTCCTCATGAGGAACAAGGAATTTACACTTGCGACAGGCCTTAAACGGTGGTCTTTGTGTACGACTACGAACTCTTGATGCCATAGTTTTACACCTTAATCTAGATTACTTCTCCTCTGCCTTGTGGAGTGACTCTATTTCTCTCTTAATCCATTCCAGTTTTCCTAGGAATGGTTGTCTAAGTGTTAACGCTATTTTGGGCTGACGTGATGTTGCCTGCATACTTACAGCTGTAACCATCCCTCTTATAATATCACCTTTACCTATTACTCTACGCGTTTTCTTACCAATGAATATTTCCCTTGTAGCATCAAAATCTAAGGGTTCATCAGTTATTTGAGACTTATGAACCAATGCATCAAGAGGACCTATGTTTACGAATAGACCAAAGTTTTTAACACTAACTACCTCGCCTTCGACTATCTCTCTTTCCTTGGGCGCGAAAGCTAGTATCTTGAATTCTACTTCATGATACGTTGCACCGTCACCATGTAATACTATGCCCTCCTCTGATGCTTTTACATCATATACCGTTATTATTAATCCTATTGATGGGTCTATGTATCCTTCATACTGATCTCTTAATACCTTGGATGCGACCTCGTTTATTCCCGCTTTAGCGAAGTATTCAGGTGGTACTCGTACTACTCCTCTAGCCTCATATACTTTGAACAATTATGTCACCCACCGAGATCAATGCATTACCGGCTATTACATCCTTACTGTTTAGGACTAGATAAATTCTTTTGATGCCTCAAATAACTGTTTCTCCTCTCTGAGATATATCTCGGGCACCCCTAGCTGTCTAGCTTTTCTTCTAAGATCTCTATCATTCGATGCTATATAACACTTTTTTGCCAACGTATATTCTAATATTACGTCATCTATACTGTACTTGTCCCCGTATTCTGTTGACACAACAATATATCTATCCTTTAACTTTGATTCAAGTAGTTGTAGTACGTTTTTAGCTTTTCTTCTAATAATACTTTTAGGATGCTTATGAGCTATTTTCCTTAGCTCATTTAATACTACATCTAGTATTATGTATTTGCACCTCGCTAAAAGTAGGTCATCTATTTCTTCGAAAATATTTCTTCCTTCAGAAATAAGCATTAATACATTAGTATCTAGTACAACGCAACATTCCTTTACTCTGCTACTAAGCCCCACCCTATTAGCCTCCATCTACCTCTTATTTGTCTGCTTATTGCTACTCTAGCATTCTTCCATGCAACTACTGGTCTTCTAAGCTTAACCTCTAATTCGTCACTTGTTACTCTTGTAACTACTCCTAAGGTTACAGCTGTACCAACAGTTATCATAAGTGGTTCTTTTAATCTTATTTTCTCTACTTTTAAGAGCTCCCGTGTACCTACAACTCTTTCTAATAAATTGTACTTTATTCTTAGATCCCAATAGACTGGTGGCAAGTAGTCAGCCTTACCTACAACATTTCCCACTAGCCTATCGGCCTTAGTAAGTGATGGGTCAAGCTTTGTTCCGACAGCTACTAGTCCTCCGGGTCTAGCTTCCTTTACTTCGAGATTACCGAATCTAAGACTAACGATTTCACTATAAAGGGGTTGGTATTCTACTTTATTATGTTTCCTAATTTCAATACCAGGTCTTATTTCTATTTCATCACCTACTCTTAGTACGCCTTGAAGTATGCTTCCGCCTATAACTCCTCCTTGTAGTTTCTCAGGGGGTGTGCCTGGCTTATTCACATCGAAACTTCTTGATATGAACATTAATGGTGGCTTAGCGGGATCTCTGTGTGGGGTTGGTATATACTCTTGTATGGCTTGTAATAATATGTCTATGTTTGCCTTATGCAAAGCGCTTACTGGTATTATTGGTGCGTCTTCAGCCCATGTACCCTCAATGAATTTCTTTATCTGCTCGTAGTTTTCTAATGCTTGCTCTTTTGTTACAACATCTACCTTATTTTGAACTATAACTATGTTCCTTATACCCGTTATATCCAATGCAACAAAGTGTTCCCTCGTTTGGGGCTGCGGGCATGGCTCATTTGCCGCGATTACTAGTATCGCACCATCCATTATAGCTGCTCCGGAAAGCATTGTAGCCATCAATACTTCATGTCCTGGAGCGTCAACGTACGATACTCTTCTCAAAAGCTTAGGTACGCTATCACTACCACAATGTTTACATGTTGGCTCAGTTGTATAAGCTTCTGGTTCTTCACATTCTTCACAATAAGCTATATTACCTTCAGCATAACCTAGTTTGATGGTCATACCTCTTTTTAATTCCTCTGAATGCCTAGCTGTCCATATACCCGTCAATGCTTGTACAAGTGTAGTTTTACCATGATCCACATGACCGACAACTCCTATATTTACTTCGGGCTGCCTAGGCTCCCACACCATAGTGCTTACACCTAATCTTCCTGCTACGCTCTAAGTTATGGTTGCTATGTAGGTAAAATAATCTTGTCTTCAATACGTTAAGATTTAAAATAATTAATTATAGTTATGCTATTGTTTTTCTTCTGGATATATTATCGCTACGTTTATTTGAACCATTTTATCTCTCTTGACCGTACCATCAGATATAACGTTCCCACGTACCATTTTTCTACGGCGTTCACCTTTCTCGCGTGGATGAAAACCTGGAGGTCCAGATAGCAACACCTTCTTTTTCACAGGTCCCGGAACACCAGGATGCATAGGTATACCTGTTGCATCAGAACCGCCAGTTATCCTTAGTTTTACATAGTCCAGTCCTATAATAGAACCATCTACTTCATCACCTATCTTTAGACCTAGTAATTTTGATCCTACAGCTTCATCTAACACTATTTGCCATGCTTTTGCTCTGAATGCTTCTACCTCAACTTCTGTTTCGCCTATCTTATCTATCATGACATCTGTTAATGTTCTTGCTTCATTTTCTGGTATTGTTTCATCTGGTTGTACTAAGGCTGTTATGTTTACTTTTTCTCTATTCTTTTTATCCTTCCAGTACCTGAAAGTGATTATATAATGTTCAGCGTTTAATTTCTCTATAAGCTTAGGATTCACAAAGGCCAATGGTAAGATCTCTCTTTCCTTAATCTTTGTTGTAATAGTTTTAGAGAATCTTTCTATTAACTCACCATATAGATCATTATTTTTCTTCAACTCCTCTATTAGTTTTGATAAACTCATGCCTTTTGAACTCGCTAGATCTTGTAATATTTTCACAAGGATTTTAGAATAGATGCCTCCCTCTAAAGGAGGCTTTGATCCAGGTGCAGTTGAACTTAAACCTTTTAATATTCTCTCTTTGACTTTATCCCTTCGTTGTTCATCGTTTAATCCCAATAGATCCGCTAACTCTGCACCTACTAGCTTAACGTTAACCACTGGTGATTGACCAGCTTTAGGATCAGATACTACTATCCATCTTTTCAGTTCTGTCAACTCTAATCCCCACCTTCCATCTATGCCTTACCTTACCTGGTGAAGGACTTTAGTAGCCAGGGGTATTTGTGTATCACGGTTTAAATTAGTTTTAGACCCATTAGTAGTTATAAGCTTAGATGATGGTATAGAATAGTCCAGGTGAAAGTACTATGTCAAAAACTACAGCGAAACTAAGACAGCCAATAATAACTGTACTAGGACACGTAGATCATGGTAAAACCACACTACTTGATAAAATAAGGGGTACAACGGTAGCATTAAAAGAACCTGGAGCTATAACTCAGCATGTTGGTGCAAGTATTGTACCTGCTGATGTTATAGAAAAGATAGCTGAACCTTTAAAGAAGATTATACCATTTAAGCTTAAAATACCAGGTCTTCTATTCATAGACACACCAGGACATGAAATATTCTCTAATCTACGTAGGAGAGGTGGAAGCGTAGCCGACTTTGCTATAGTCGTTGTTGATGTCATAGAAGGATTCCAAAGACAAACTTATGAAAGTATCGAAATACTTAAAGCACGTAAGGTACCATTTCTAATAGCTGCTAATAAGATAGATAGAATACCTGGTTGGAGACCTCAACCGGACCAACCATTCTTATTCTCAATTAGGAAACAAGATCCCCTAGTTGTTCAAGACCTAGATGACAGAATATATCGTATGGTAGGCGAACTCTATAAACTAGGATTCCAAGCCGATAGATTTGATCGCATAAGAGACTTCACAAGAACTGTAGCAATAGTTCCTGTTTCAGCCAAGACCGGAGAAGGTATACCAGAACTACTAGCTGTTCTAGCGGGCCTAATACAGCAATACATGGCTAAAAGACTACTCGTAACGAGTGGCCCTGCAAAAGGTGTAGTATTAGAAGTAAAGGAAGAACCAGGATTAGGTACTACTATGGATGTGATAATATATGATGGAATAATACGTAAAGGTGACATTATAGTTGTTGGCGGCCTAGAAAAACCTATCGTAACAAAGGTTAGGGCTTTACTCATGCCTAGACCATTACAAGAAATGAGGGCTCACGAAGGTAGATTTATCTCTGTTGAAGAAGTTGCCGCTGCTGCTGGTGTTAAAATAGTTGCACCAGGACTAGAAGATGTAGTAGGTGGTGCTCCATTACATGTCGTACCTAGTGAAGATCAAGTAAATGAATATTACAAGAAGGTTAAGGAAGAAGTGGAAACATTAAGGATAAAGACCGATACAAAAGGTGTCATTGTAAAAGCAGATACCCTTGGCACACTTGAAGCACTAGTATTAACATTAAAGTCCAAGAATATACCAGTAAGGATAGCTGATGTAGGACCTGTAAGCAAACGTGATGTAATAGAGGCGGCAATTACGCGTAGAGAAATTGAAGAGTACGGTGTAATACTGGCATTCAATGTAAAGGTTTTACCAGAGGCAAGAGAGGAGGCAAGAAAAAGTGGTGTTAGAATATTCGAAAACAACGTTGTGTATAGGTTATTAGAGGATTACGAGGAATGGGTTAGAAAACTAGTAGAAGAGAGAAGGATGCGAGAACTCAACTCTTTAGTTAGACCAGGAAAAATAAGGATAATTCCTGGCTACGTGTTCCGTCGTAGCGAACCTGCTATTGTAGGTGTAGAAGTTCTAGGAGGAATTATTAGGCCTGGGTATCCGTTAATGAGAGAAGATGGAAGGACTCTTGGTCAGATAATGCAAATACAAGATAAAGGTAAACCCGTACCAGAAGCAAGAGCCGGTATGGCTGTAGCAATATCCATTAGAGGAAATATAATGATAGGAAGACATGTCGATGAAGGAGATATAATGTATACGGATATACCTGATACTCATGCAAAGAAACTAATATCAAAGTTCCTAGATGATTTAAGCGATGACGAGAAATTGGTACTTAAAGAAATAATACGTATCAAGCGTAAACAGAATCCTACATACGGATTTGTACCTGGAGTAAAATTCTAGGACTAATGCTTAATTTAAATATGGGGTTACTCCAATATTTCTGATTTATCAAATACTATCTTTATCTCCCTTTCAGCCTTCTCCTTTGAGTCAGCAGCGTGGATAACATTAGCTGTTACATCTAACGCATAGTCTCCTCTAATAGTACCAGGCGGAGCCCTACGACCATCTGTTGGACCTATCATAATCCTTACTGTCTCAACAGCGTTATCGCCTTCTAGAATCATAGCAACTACGGGACCCGAAGTTATAAATTCTATTAGTTTATCGAAGAAATGCTTACCTTTATGTTCGGCATAGAATTCCTCAGCTTTCTCGCGTGTGAATTTAAACATTTTCAATGCCTTAATTTTGAAACCTTTATGTTCAAATCTACTTATTATTTCACCCACTAAACCCCTTGAAACACCATCAGGCTTTATCATTACAAATGTTCTCTCTTTCAAGTAATACACCCAATACAAAAAGTATTCCGTACTTCTTTATCTCATCTGAGCTCTATACTTCAATGTCCATTTCAGCTTTCTTGGGTCACGCCCCATTTTATAACTCTTAAAACATTTACTTGAGCAGAACCATAGTACGCTGCCATCATTTCTAACGTACATTATACCTGTACCAGGCTCTATTGTTTTGCCACAGAAACTACATACATGAGTCTTTGGCATTTCTCTTCCACACTCCACTATCTGGTCTTAAAGTAAGGTTTTTAGAGTTTACGGAATACATAAGGGTTTTTAAGGTGGAAGCCACTGGAGATGAGTTAGAGCTAACATAGAATATGGGGTTGAAGACAGCCATGAGTTCTAAAAAGAAGGAGTTCAATGTAGTTGAAGAAATAGGGTTCCCTGCCGAGGTAATACAAATTATAGGTAGAACAGGCGTAACAGGAGAGATTACACAAGTACGTGTTAGAGTACTAGAAGGAAGAGATAAGGGTAGAATACTTACAAGAAACGTTAAAGGACCGGTTAGGATAGGTGATATATTAATTCTTAGAGAAACAGAACGTGAAGCAAGGAAGTTAACTGGTAGAAGGTAAAACTAAAACTATCCAAAAATAATTATTTATTGCCTCAAAATATTTACTCCATTAGAAAGAATACTAGTAAAAAATATTGATTTCTTAACCTTTAATTTTACAGTAGCCTACTTACCTTCCGGTCTTAGCTCTAATATCATTTACTTGTTTAATTATTTCCTCCATTAAGTCCTTAGCTCCTCCAGGCTCTATTATGCATGCGCTAGCTGCTGCAACCTCTATTCCTGCTGCTTCTCCTAACTTTTTCTTACTTGGTACATATACGTAGGGAATCTTCTTTTCATCACATAGCAATGGTAGGTGTGCCACTATCTCGGGAGGATCTACATCTTCCGCTATTATGACTAGCTTTGCAAGGCCTCGCTCAACTGCTTTTGTTACTTCATTTGTTCCCTTTTTTATCTTTCCGCCTGTTTCTCTAGCCTTCTTTAGTGCCTCATATGCTTTCTCTGCTAATTCTGGTGGAACCTCAAATCTTACGTAGAAAGGTTTGGACATACCTCATCCTCCTCCCATATAGGTCGTCGTTCGTGAGAACTATAGTGTGTGGGGATATAAAATATTGTCCTCTAGGTAAAGTAGTAAAACGGTGTTAGTCATGTGCATAGTATGCTACTATGGTTTCACCATATATATCGTCTATTCTTGCAAAACCTACTCTTAATAACTGGATTATTGTATTCTTATTCAATTTCTTAGTATATGGTTCTGCTAATCCTTTAATTAGTAATAGTTTTTCGCCAATAGGTTTCTTGAGAACTAGGCTTACATTAGATGTAGATGGAACCCATTGTATTATTGGTAGCTTCTTTCTACGTGCATACTCTAGATCCTTTCCAACATATTCTGCTATAATAGTTGAACTACTTTTATCAATGCTTTTTATCTTTATATTAATAAACTCCATTAATCTTACTTCGCCATACTTTAGCATTAGATCTATATCATCAGATGAGACATATACCTCTACAGGATTACCACTAACCGTTAAAGTTCTTTCTCCGAGATCCTTGTTTGATGGATGTAGTGGCATGGTCACACTATATGTACCGTTTAAGTTCTCTATTACTACCTTGATAGGATTAGGTGTAAACATAATTCTAGGTGCTATTGGATCTACTATTTTCCTATTTACTGCCGCTAAATTATCAAAACTTATTGTTGCATCACTAGGTTTTACTCCAACTTCAAGTATTATTTCACGTATGGTGTCTGGTAGTACGCCGCGCTTGCGCAACGCGCTTAATGTACCAAAACGTGGATCATAGTATCCTTCATAATCTCCGCGCTCCATTAATTCTCGCATCTTTGATTTGCTTAACATGAATCCTTCTAGTCTAAGTCTACCGAAATGTATTGCTTCAGGATAAGTCCAGCCCATGTGTTGATACAAGAATTTTTGTTTAATGGTATTTGTTTGATGTTCCTTTGCTCTAAGAATGTGTGTTACACCCATTAAATGATCATCTACTGCTGCAGCAAAATTGTATGTAGGCCATACAATATATTTATCCCCTACTATAGGATGAGGAGTTTTTGATGTATCTATTATCCTAAATGCTACCCATTCCCTGACAGATGGGTCTGGATAATCTAAAGGTGTCTTAACTCTTAATACTGCTTCTCCTTCACTAAAGTAGCCCTCTAACATCTTATCCCATAATTCAAGTTGATCCTCTATTGATTTATTACGATGGGGACAAGGCTTGCCCTTATCTCTATAAACTCTAAATTCTTCGGGTTTACATAAGTCCACGTAAGCACCGCCGCGTTCCATCAACTTCCTAGCTATATCATAATATATGTTCATTCTAAGCGATTGAATATACTCTTCATCCCATCTTACTCCTAGCCATCTTAAGTCTTCCTTGATGGCTTTGTAGGCTTCCGGTAAAGGTCTTTTAATCCTTGGATCCGTATCTTCGAACCTTAAGATCATTTTACCTTTATATCTAACAGCGTATTCATAGCATAAAATAGCTGGTCTAGCACTACCTAGGTGTAATACAAAGTCTGGATTGGGGGCAAACCTTGTCTTTATTATCTTGTACTTATCGGCATTAGGTAATGGTGGTAGTTCCAGTTTCTTTTCCTCTACTTTACGCTCCTCTAGTAGTTCAGGCCATTTACTCCTTAGAAGTTCTAATTGCTCGTTAATGCTCATGTTATTTACTTCTTCAACTACATCTTTAACAATTCGTGCTATATCTCTAGCATACTTTTTTAGCTCGGGTTTCTCAGCAATTATTTTACTTACTACAGGTCCTACCTTAGCCTTACCTTCATGTTTTACTGCATTATGTAGAGCATACTTTAATGCCAGCTTCCTTACTTCATCAACACTGAATTGTAAGGTATTTGACATATTCCCTACCCACAATCACCACTACATAGTTGTCAACAGGTTCACCAAATATATAGCCTATTAAAACAACTACGCCCTTAGCACCTGCTCTTATACTTCGCATTTCATACTTTCGTGTTAATATATATGCTATACGTGTACGTTCGTCAACTTCTTCTCCTTCACTGACAGCCAGATGCACTTTACTACCTTTTACTTCTACTACTACTGGTGTTATACCCTTCTCCACAAGAATGTATTTACCATTAGGTGCAGCCACTACAAAGGATTTCTTTATTAATGGCGTGTATTTATCTAGAACTTCATTTATTGCGTTATCGTACATAATCTTAGTGAAAATTCTACCCGATACGTCTCCCTTTGCTTCATGCCTAATACATGCTTTATTATCAGATACTATTAAGTACTCGCCTAATACTTCGCTTTCGGGATTCTCCACATAGATCTTGGGATACACGTAAGGGTTAGAACTCATAATTTACTTCTCCCTTAGAACAATGTATTCAGCTAGTTCCCTTAACATCTCATATACCTCCTTCATTATGTTAGTTCTACTAAGGTATTCTATTGATTTATTTACATATGTTTTTGCCTTAGATTCAGCATATTCTATTGCACCACTATCTTTTATTAATTGGGCTGCATACCTTAGTTCTTCTATCTTAGCGTTTCTATTACCTAATATGCTTAGAAACTTCTTCTTTTCTTCATCAGTTAATTTGCTTAGAGTGTATATTACTAATATAGTCCTCTTACCCTCTCTTATATCGCTTAGGATAGGTTTACCTAATTTTGATTCATCAGCTATTATTCCTAGTATATCATCTTTAATCTGAAATGCTATACCCATATGTCTCGCATATTCTCCTATGTTGTAGACTTCTTCTTCATTAGCTCCTGCTATTATAGCACCTATTTCGGCCGCCGTCTTGAAGAGTGCCGCAGTTTTCTTCTCTATCATTATGAAGTACTCTTCTTCAGTTACATCAGATCTTTTCTCAAATTCCATATCTAGTGCTTGTCCCTCTGCCACAGTGATTGATGCCCACGATAATTTCTTTGCAGCCTTAACTACGAGTTCGTGGTTTATTCCTCTATCCTCTAACATTAGTAGTGCTTCGAAGGCTTTTGAAAATAGAAGATCTCCTGCAAGTATGGCTAATGCCTCACCCCATATACTATGTACTGTTGGAACGTTTCTTCTAAATGCATCTCTATCCATGATATCGTCATGAACTAGTGTAAAGTTGTGTAAAAGCTCTATGGCTGCTGCAGCAGGCATCGCTTTGAATTCTTCTAAACCATATCCTTTTGCAACCGCTAATAGTAGTATTGGCCTAAGTCTTTTTCCTCCAGCTTTTAACAAGTGAGCTGAAGCTTCATATAATTCTTTGGGTTCACCTATGAGTGTTTTAAGTATCAATTCATCCAATTCATTTCTAACTCTTTTAGCATACTCCATCAATAACTTCAAACATTCTTCACCTTCATTACCGTTACTCTAGAGTGTGGTATTATTAAGTGTTTTCTTTAGTTTTCTAAGCCTTAGGTATTCGTTTAACTCTATATCTAAGGACTTTAACCATTTAAGAATACTTAAACCTAGGATAATGTCTTTTTCCCATAGATCTTGAGGTTTACTAGACGATGTCAAAAACAATGCTATTTTAAGTTCATTTACAAGACGCAAAATGTAGTTCTTTAAACCCTCTTTACCATGCATAAGCAATTTTTTCAATGCTGGAGCTGCTATACCAGCTATATCTGCACCTAAGGCTATAGCCTTAGCTATATCGAGACCCGACCTTATACCTCCACTAGCTATTATAATCGCATTAGGTACATTGTAAAATACATCTATTATTGAAATAGATGTCGGAATACCCCATTCACCGAATTCCTGTGCAATTTGTTTTAATTGTTCATTCTTTAATCTATAGCTCTCTACTAATACCCAGTTCGTACCACCTAAACCAGCTATATCAAAATACTCTACTCCTATCTCAGCAAAAGCGCGGGCAACTTTACCTGATAAACCTGTACCAGTTTCCTTTATTATTATTGGGACAGGGAGTTCATCTATTAAACTTGCAACAATATCTATTATATTTTTGAAGTCTTTATCACCCTCAGGTTGAAATACTTCTTGAGCAGGATTTAGATGTATTGCAATAGCATCCGCTTTAACCATTGATATAGCTTTAATTAACTCTTTAACACCGTAACCCTTCACTAATTGTGCTGCACCTATATTTGCTATTACCGGTATGGAGGGCGCCTTCTCTCGAACAATACTAAATGTATACTCGAGATCAGGGTCTTCTATAGCTGCTCTCTGACTTCCAACACCTATTGGTATCCCTATCTCTTCCGCAACCTCAGCTAATGCTTCATTAATTTTTGCTGCCTCAGGATGGCCCCCGGTCATACCAGTGATTAGTATTGGCGCCGTAATGCGTTTTCTCAAGAACTCAATACTGGTATCAATTTCTTTGTAGTCTAGATTAGGTGCTGAATTATGAATTAAGGATACTTCTTCTAAAAGAGTTGTTTGTTTAGGCTCAACTTTTTCCTTCAAAACTATCTCTATATGTTCAAGTTTTCTAAGCTTGGTCTTATCATTCAAACTTTATCTTCACCTGGGTGTATCTTATAGGTTTATCTATTAACGCCTTGTATATATTACCTTCAATTAAACCGTTGAATATTAAGATTTCCGTATCTTTTAAGCTACTGATATACTTCATGCCGGCTTTGAGCTTATTCATCATGCCACCTGTAACATCATAGTATTTACCAT
>CAYUVB010000004.1:49199-52551 GCA_964448055.1 uncultured Desulfurococcales archaeon
GCGTTAGCTATAATAGAGGATAATTTTAGCATTTCATGAGCTATAATGCTATACTTAAGTGGAGGCCATCCCTCTTCTTTAACTCTTAATTTCCACACTAGGTAATGTCCTATGCTTCCACCGCCATGGATTATTACTAGTTTATCCTCATTCTTATTTATGAATTCCCTTACTTCCTTCGCAATTCTTTCTATTACATTATACCTTATCTTCATAGGCTTTGATTTATCTGTTATTATGCTTCCTCCAAGTTTTAGTATAATCACCAAATCATATGACCCTATATTAATACACTTATCGAGTTCTTCATGTATTCTTCGGATAGCGCTAGAATTTTAGGGTTATCTATGTCCATAATAAGCTTAGTACATATATATTTATGGTTGAATAATCTGTTAGGTACGTGATAGCCGTATAGTATATACCATATCCCATTTTCGACTCTACAGTTCTCAGATAAACTCTTTATGTCACCAACTTTTTGTTTATTAAATGCCTTAATAATATTTAGACCTACAAGTTTAGTAATTATGTCCATTAGATCATCGTCATACAGCATTACGGATGCTTGTATAGGCTCTGTAAATAACAATGCATATACATTATTGGGAGAGTCATTTAATACTACACCTTCTCCATAACGATATATTAAAGGCTTATCGTTTAAAATAGTTAATCTTAACGCTTGTATAAATTGAGGTATCTCTTTACCATAAATCTCTGATTCCACACCCATAAACGATTCAAAAACGTCTATTATCTCGACATCGTATTCATTAGCTATTAGTTTACCCACCATATATGATGCCATGGAGTACAATGATATAATTGGGCTAATTCTAGCACATTCTTCATCTACTATTACCCTTAACTTAAGCTCCTCTCCAAACTCCCTTGATAAGTATTCTAAGAGTTTTCTTACAGACGTAATTTCGGTAAAATTACTATACTCATGTGATTGCTCTGGTACATGTTCGATAAGGATCATGTCGTATTTACTTCTCGTAATAAGAGTTGATATAGGGTTAATGCGATATTTTAATGGTACGCCCATGAAGGGTATGGGTATTCCAATTTTTTCTTGAAGTAGTATATTCACGTTAATGGTACCCTTATTGAAGCGTATCCGACAACTAAACTCTTATCTCCGGATACATCACCAGATGTTGCATACGCTAATTTTTCTGCTCTCTTAACACCTTTCCCTCTGGCTATGTAAAGTAAAGTCATAATAGGTCCTGGACCACACATTGAGATATTATATTTTTCGATTACATTATATAATCCCTCCGGATCTATGTTCACTATTCTTTCTATAGCTAATGAGTCTTTCTTGACCGCTACTTCATGTGGTTCATAGTGTGTAAAATCACTACTAGCTATAAATACATAGTCTTTACCCAATTTCTCAGCAGCCAACTCTATTGCTTTTGCTAAATCTTCTGCTACTCTAGGTGTTTGAAGCATTAGGGTTATAGGCACTATCTTAATGTTCTTAAATAAGTATTGCAAGAAGGGTATTTGGACCTCGACAGAATGTTCCTCTAAATGGGCTTCTACATCTGGTGAAGCATATTCTGATTCACGAACTATAGCTTTAGCAAACTCTGAATCTATTGGTACTTCGCCTAATGGGGTAATCCATATTCCCTCAGTCATTACAGATACTGCTGATCCTCTACCCGTATGATTAGGACCCACTATTACAAATACGTCCGGTTTTCCTTCTTTAGCAAGTCTATGATATCCGTGTGCAGCTATAGGTCCACTGTAGATGTATCCTGCATGAGGTGAGACAAAACCTATACTTTCCTTGTTTCTCGATGCTGAAATTTGGGGTAAAGAACCTGGACCCAGTCTATGTTGAAAAGCCCATTCTATTTGCTTTATTAATCTCTGAGGATCAGATTCATAAAAATAGCCTGCTACTGCTGGGTAACGTGTAACCATTACCTGTTTTACCTCCTTATGACCTTGGCTTCGAACTCCTCCACAGGCACTGGTAGGTCCTCATCTGGTTTAAGCTCTCCTCTCTCCCTTAATACTTGTCTTGCAAGCAACCAGTACAATAACGCAAGCGATCGTCTACCCTTATTGTTAGCTGGTATTATAAGATCTATATACGATGTACGATTATCCGTATCAGTAAATGCAACTATAGGTATGCCTGTTTCTGCTGCCTCATCAATTGCTTGAGAGTCCGCTCTAGGATCAGTTATAATAACTAATTCAGGTTCAACATACCATTCAAGATGAGGATTAGTAAAGGTACCTGGTATGAATCTACCTAGTATAGGCTTACATCTAGTAAGTTTACAGTATTGCTGTACTGGTTTTTGTCCATATTGTCTAGCTGAGACCGCTACAACACTTTCGGGCTCGTATCTAGCGATAAATTTTGCAGCTATTCTTATCCTTTCATCAACTTTTCTAATATCAAGTATATATAGTCCATCAGGTCTTACTTTATATACAAAACGTTCCATGTATTTTGTACATATATGTGTACCTATATGAACACCTGCTGCCAAGTATTGATCCAATGGTATTAGCAGTTCTTTCTCAGAGAATGTTTGAGTCATTTTCTCTTCTTCACTACCCTGCTTGGACAAATCATCTCACCCCGGACAAGGATATTATATGGGTCTACTATAGTATACAAGTTCATCTATTAATTGAACATGTGAGATAAGCATCCTACGACAACAATATCTCTTAACACCTAAGTCGTCTAATACTTTCTCTGGGTCTTCACCTTTCTCAACTCTTTTACGGAATTCTTCCCATAAATGACCTAATGGTGCACCACACGTAAAGCATCTAACAGGAATTAGGACCATTTTTATGTTTCACCTATATGATTTCTGCCATCTTCTTCTCGCACTTCTTCTCATGAATTTCTCTGGCTCAGTTCTTCTAGGGTCACCTGCAAGCATTGAACGATCATAGTCTAAGTATATCTTCTTGAGTTCTTCACTACCCGTATATTCTACAAGACCACGTGCTATAGCCATTCTCACTGCATCCGCTTGACTCATTACTCCACCACCTTTAACGTTTACTATTATGTCAACGCTTTCCCATATCTTTTTACCAGCAAGAACTAAAGGCTCCATCATTTTAAGTCTGGCAAGCTTTATTGGATATATCTCTATTGGTATATTGTTAATCCATACTCTACCATATCCTGGTCTAATTATTGCTCGCGCGATCGAAGTTTTCCTTTTACCAGTAGCTATAACTATCTTCTTCACTTCTTGTTGACTACTCATTGTTGAGGCATCACCCCTTTCCATCCAAGTTGTTTGGCTAATTCACCTACAGTTATATATTTTCCTCGCAATCTATCAGC
>CAYUVB010000004.1:52651-56304 GCA_964448055.1 uncultured Desulfurococcales archaeon
TAAATTCGTAGCATCTATTACTACTTCTGGAGGCATAGTTTACATCCTCAAGCTATTATCTTAACATTAGAGCCCCTATGGTTCTCCTCGACTAGTTGTAGTATATGGAGTACTCTTCCACCAGCTTCTTTTATCTTTCTTATAGCTGTTTCGGAGAACGCTATTGCGGCAACAGTTACTGGATGATCTATTTTGCCTGCACCTAGTACTTTACCTGGAACAACTACTACATCACCTGGCTTAGTATACCTATTTATTCTTGAAACATTAACCACTACTCTTCTCCTACGTGGCGCCTCTAATCTTTCAGCTATATCAGCCCATATAGGTGCCTTATACATATTAGCATATTTCCTAAGCATCCTAATGGTTTTCCTTAATACAATGTTTGTTGGCCCAGTACGTTTCATGTATGTTCACCTTGGACTGCCTCAAGCTCTTTTAGTAACCTTTCAGCTTTCTCACGTAGTATTTTTGCTGCTTCTAAAACTATTCGCTCGGGTTTTAAAACACCAGTTGACTCAATATACATTATGTAAGTATTAGGTTTCCATGAAACCTTAATAGCATTCTCCGGACATACCCTAACACATTGTCTACAAAGAGTACATTCTAACTCGTTCTCGACGACTACCTTATTGTCCTTAACTACGAGAATGTGTTTAGGACATACTTCAATACATTTCCTACACTCAGGTAACTTACATTTACTTGTATTGATTATTATCTTTGGCACATACTTATGTGTAGCAACAGATACTGGTGACCACTTCGCATGTTCTTTACCTCTGCCTAAACGAGCTCTAGCTTCAAATGCTATCTTTTGACCAGGACCTAGAACCACTATAGGTATTTTATCGTATACTGGCTTAACATCTTCGTCATCGGATACCATATCACCACTATATACTACCTTAGTTGAATCGCCTGCCTCCACTTCTAAGTACAATCTAGCATAACAATCTGGTCGTTCCTCATTTTCACGGCATACTTCTGGCGGAGCATATTTGTCTAATGCTTTCTCAGAAGTAAGAGGGATTAAACCTAATCTATGAGCTATTATTTCATCATATAATGGACTGTTGTTCTCTATGAAATATACGTAGTCGATAGCCATAGATGGTACTTCTGCTATGCTTATCCTCCTAATAGCGTTAACTAATGCTAATGGTGCTTCCTCTACTATTAGTCTTACATGCCGATCTGTGTGTTCTAGTATTTTTATGTTCAATACAGTAATACCTCTACTATGTCTTTAGACTCTTCTACCACGTCTACCTCCAGGTCTACGCGTTGTGTCATGTGGTATCGGTGTTACGTCTTCTATTCTACCAATTATGAAACCTGCCCTAGCTAGTGCTCTGATAGCTGCTTGTGCACCTGGACCAGGGGTCTTAGGCCCATGACCTCCAGGTGCTCTCACTTTTATGTGTATTGCAACTATACCGCGCTCCATGGCTTGCTGAGCTGCCCTACTTGCAGCAAGCATGGCCGCATAGGGTGAAGGTTTTTCACGGTCAGCTTTTACCACCATACCTCCGCTTGCACGTGATACCGTTTCTGCTCCGGTAAGATCAGTTATATGAACTATCGTGTTGTTTAAAGAACTGTAGATGTGGGCTACACCCCATTTAAGTTCACGAGCGTGGAAAGCCAGGGTCTGTCACCCCTCTTGAATCAGATCAGCTTTGTGTTTGAGCTTGTTCTAATCTTTTAGCATAATAGGGACTTGTTGGAGCATAATCTATTAAGTCTTCTTCGTACCTTTTAACTAAATACCCTGGTGCATTTACAATTCTACCATTTATAGCTATGTGTCGATGCACAATTAATTGCCTAGCATGAGCAAGGGATTTAGCTAGTCCTTTCTTGTAAACAATTGTCTGTAACCTTCTATCAAGTATATTCTCAACAGTTAACCTTAGTACGTCGTCTAGTGTAGCGTTTTCCGGAAGTAAGCCCATTTCATAAAGTCTACGTAGAAGTTCTTTCTCAGCTTTTTCTCTGATTTCGGGTGGAAGAGCTAACAGCGACCTAGCTCTATGTCTTATCTTTGCTAAAAGGGTTTTAGCCTTCCATATTTCTCTCTTGTTACGTAAACCATATTTTCCTAGTAGCTCCATTTCCTCCATTAACCTATCTTTCTTCCAAGGATGCTTAGGTCCTTCCCAAGTCTTACGTGGTTTCTTAGGATCTCCCATACATATTTCACCTAATCACTTTCTCTTCCTCTTTACACCAACGGTTATACCTGTACGACCAGTTGTACGCGTTCTCTGGCCTCGAACCTTTAATCCAAGTGCATGCCTTATACCTCTCCAGCTCTTAATCCTTTTCTCGCGTTCAATGTCTTGTCTCACAACGAATATTAGGTCAGCACCAATAAGGTGTTTGTCTTCTCCTGTTTCATAATCCTTTCTACGATTTAACATCCATGGCTGGATACCGACCTTTTTTGGATCCTCTAGTGCTGCTTCAATTTTTCTTATTTCTGTATCGGTTAAGAAACCGATTCTCTTCTCTGGATCAATGCCCAACATTCTACAGAGGGCTACAGCTAAATTATATCCTACACCTTTAATTTCAGCTAAACCATAAGCAGTCTTAAGTTTACCATCAATATCCGTTCCTGCGATACGTACTATGTACCTAAATTCCTGCGAGGACATATTCAACGCCTACCAAGCTACTTGGCTAATCTCTAACCTAACTATCTTCGCCTAGCTGTCTAGGAAATTAATAATACAATATTTAAGTCTTAATGAACAGGTATTATAGACGGATACGTTGAACAACAAATTAGGTTAAGTATATGCTTAAGCACAAACATATAAAACTATTCAAAATAGAATACGATGCCGTATGCACCATAAGTAAACGATTAAATAAGTTCGTAGTGGAAGTAATAGTAAACGGTCAGAATACTTATGCCTATATAAATAATACTGACAAACTCAAATATCTAATTGAGAAAGATAAGAAAGGATATTGTATGCGTAGAATAGGCAAGGGAAGTACTAAGTATAGACTATTCGCCATCGAATACGATAAATTAGCTAGCCTAATTGATACGAAAATACAGGAAAACACATTTGCATATATGGTTAATAACTCGTTATTACCTTGGTTAAATAATTGTAAAATATTGAAAAGAAATATTAAGATAGACAACAATATTCTCGACTTTATGATTGAATGTAGTAATGGAAGAATAATTTATACGGAGCTAAAAAGTGCTATCCTAGTAGATGAAAACAATATAGCTATGTATCCTGATTGCCAAAGTATACGTGGACGAAAACATATAGCCAAACTAATAGAGCTAAGGCAACAAGGTTATGGTGCATTACTAGTATTTATTGTTGCAATACCTGGGGCGAAAGCATTTACTCCTAATAAAAATATTGATCCACTAATACACAACCTCATAATGGAAGCTATTAGAAATAACGTCATAGTAAAATCTGTAAGCATATATTATGATCCTAAAACAATGTTCGTAATGCTAGATAATCCCGAATTACCGATTATATTAAATTAAGTTAGGTTTCCTAACCTATCAACAAAGAACCACTAAATTTATAACTTTGTATACTAGAACTTAGTATAGGTGCAAGTCTTTATGAAAGCATTTGGAAACCTAATATATAGTC
>CAYUVB010000004.1:56404-58033 GCA_964448055.1 uncultured Desulfurococcales archaeon
CTCGAAAAGAAGTAAAAGTAGAGTAAGTGTGCAATAAAATTGACAAAACATACACGAATTACTACGAAAGAACTTACAAAGGTTGTAGAAAAAGCAGAACAATTATACAATAGATACCGTGCACCAGAATCTATTGCCGAAATACTAGAAATCACTAATGATGAAATAATAGTAAAATTTAAGGGTAGTTTTTGTGAAACTTGCGGCCTATACGATTGGATAGAGGATATGAAGTATATACTAAAAGATCTAGGTGTAAACACCGAGATAGTTGGCATAGTAAATATGGACAATGATGCTTATATAGGTGTATTCAAGCTTCATAAGCTTAGAAAATAAAAACACAACTATAGGGATAGACGAAAACATTAATGGTGTTATAATTGAGTATACAAAACAATATATTAGATGATAAAGATAAACAAATAATAGAGATGTTGAAGAAGAATGCAAGGATTTCGTATACTGAAATAGCTAGGAGACTAGGTCTAAGTGATGTTGCTGTACTTAAACGTGTTAGAAAACTAGAGCAGGCTGGAATAATAAAGAAGTACACAATAGTATTGGATCCTAAGAAACTAGGATATAACACTATATCTATCACTGGCTTAGATGTCGAACCAGAAAACTTGTTCAAGGTATTAGAGTACTTGAAAGAAAAAGAGTATGTTAAGTACTTAGCCATAACGTCTGGTGATCATTCAATAATAGCCATTATATGGGCTAAAAACAGTACTGAAATGGCCCATATACATGACATGCTAGCTAAGCTACCAGGAGTTAAAAGAGTGTGTCCAGCAATAGTTTTGGACGTCTTAAAAGAAGATTAGTACTAAATATCAAAATTATTCAACTTCAATTCCTAGTAGGAGCGATGCTAATCTACCTATTATGTATGTAAGTGCCGCAGAACCTAACCCTGCAATTACTAGTTCTAGCATTTTCTTCTTTATACTAAGCCCAGCTAAGACAGCTATAACAAATCCTACTATCATCAACATTATTGATGCTATTAAGAACGATAAAGGTAGCGATATGATTATAGGCAAACCTACATAGTATGGTGTCAAGGGGCACAATAGCGCCTATTATGTAGAATACGCCAGTGTATAAACCAGCTTTTCGAGGATCTTCCAGTTTCTCTTCTTTTAATCCATATTTTTCTTCAGCAACTATTTTTGCTAGTAGATCCTTATTACTAGATGCCTCATCGGCTATTTTCCTCGACACTTCATTACTAAATCCTTTATTCTTCATGTATTCTTCTATTTTTCTCCTAAGCAAGTGTGCTACATATCTTGATGCCAACTTAATGCTTTCTAGTA
Organism: uncultured Desulfurococcales archaeon; assembly: GCA_964448055.1. Lineage (GTDB taxonomy): Archaea > Thermoproteota > Thermoprotei_A > Sulfolobales > WANQ01 > WANQ01. Next base: position 57,730 of record CAYUVB010000004.1, read on the forward strand.
CACCTATCCTAACTTGTCTTTGGGCCCTAACACTAGTATATGACCCTATACCCATGGATAATGCCCCAGCAATCCCTACTATAGTACCACCTAAAGCTACATTTAATGGATTATTATAAGCTCCCGCTAAACCTGCAGCAACTGATAGTATTTCAACTAGTCCATCACTCATACCAAGAACTGCGTCTCTAACATGCTCTAGGAAGTCTTTAAATACTGATTCTTCTTCAATTAACTCATCTTCATGTAATAATTCATCTTCAAGTATACTTCTTAGTTCCCTTTTCTCATCAATACTTAGTTC
>CAYUVB010000005.1:0-29056 GCA_964448055.1 uncultured Desulfurococcales archaeon
GGTGTCCAAGACCCTAGAAAACACCATTGTATCTCTGAGTAAACCAACCTTATAGGTTGTCGATATTTCACTGGGTTGACAAGCTTTTTGGTGCTTTTCACATGTTTGCGAGTTGTTCTAGTTTCCTGATTAGTTTTAGGGCTTCTTCTAGGTAGAGTTTGAAGTCTTCTGGATCTAGTATTTCGTCGTAGAAGTTTGTGTGGAGTTTCTCTACGAGGTGAAATGTCTTGTAGAGCTCGGGGTCTCCTAGCTCCTTGACGAGTTCTCTCATGAATCTACGGAGTTCTTTGTGTGTAGCTAGCCTTATGTTCTTCTTTACTAGTGCTAGGAGCTTGATTTGGAGAGCTACAGCACCCCATAGAAGCTCGGATGCTTTTCTAAACTCTCCTTCTCTAACAAGCTTTAACGCATTTGATAGATACTTATCCCTAGTGTTAAGATACTCTAATAGCTTGCTCTGAGCCTTCAAAGCCTACAATCCTCCCAGTCCTATCGTCTACTTTAACCGTTACAACTCTCTTCTCCAATATACCTACGTCGAATCTTAGAATCCATACATTACCCTCTAGCTTAGCTGAAAGTAGCTGTGAAAACACGTAACCTGCAGTTCTTTCTAGAAACTCTCTTGCTTTCTCAACTGCTTCTTCAAGATCCATACATGTACACCAGTGCTATACTTCTTTTTGTAAAAGCACCTTATAAGACTTGTATTGCTTGATATAGAATCCCATCATATGCTTTAGGCGCTATTCCTCTCAGTTTTGGAGTTGTTTAACACCTTGACATTCACTTCATGTCCATAGAGTTTTCTTGACTTCTCATAGCCTTATGCTTAGCTTAACGCTAGGCTTAGCAGTATCGATTGGAGTAAGAGTGTTACGGTCAGGCTTGGGATAAGCGTTGTCACAGCAATATTGTTGGTGATGGCACAGTACTGGGTGTAGCCTACAAAACAGCATACCGAGGCCTTGTCAAGTCCTATACCACATAGTTTCCTATTTAACTCCATGTTCTCCTCTATACCTTCTGTTCCCCTACAGTGATTTTTGTGTAGAAGTAAAGCCGTAATGGTAGTAAGGAGTAACATTATGGATGCTGTAAGCATGTATATGGCTCTTATCTTAAATATTATTGCGAGAACTGGTGGTATTGTTGAAGCAATTATTGTTAAGGGCGCTACAACGTAGGGGTGTTCCATCAAGGTACCTGTAACGAAAGCACTACGCTCTAGTACCAAGGCTATTTTTGCAGCCACCAGCCCTAGAATGGAATCCATGTCGGAGTATGTACGTACGTGTTTGCTAAGTATTTTATGTATACATGATGCTATAGGGCTTTTTAAACGATCCACTAAGTCTTTGAAATAAATATTTCTATCCCAGTTCCTTGGCCTCCAGCAGTATGGATGAGCTTTTAGCTCATTACATAATACTTGGGCAGCTAGCAGAGCTAGATACCGCGTATCCCTAGTGTTTAGGAGTAGAGTTGATATGAGCCTTGCTACCAGGAACATGGATGTAAGGTTCACAAATGCTATGTAAATGAACACGCCAATAAGGCTATAGATGATCACTAGTAAAAGAGTGTCAAGAGACGTCGATACAGCGTATACGGGTACGGATTGGGTAATGCCTATGCCTAGTGTTATTATTGTTAAAAGGATTACCGCCCAGGCTGTTAACCCACTAAAATACCTAGACTCTAGACCCTGGAGAACCTGGATGCAAGCTTCCCCTTCACTAAGAACTCCGAGAGCTTCGGGCAATGCTTAAGGGTTATATTTAAGTTTTATCTATGCTTTAGGGATTCCTCGATGACCTTATGGCTTAGTTTCTTGCATTTTTCCAGACTTCTTTTGTTTACTGGAATATTCTTTTTAGGGGTGTTTTGTCGAAGTCTTTATCGTTTGATATTATCTTTACTGCTTTCTTTCTTATCGCTGTAACTAGGTGTAGGGAGTCTTCGTAGTCTAAGCTATACTTCTCCATTAGTTCTAGAGCCTTAGTGTAGTCTTCTCGTTCGAGTGCTATTATTTCTAGGCCTGGTAGCCTAGTTACCGCGTCTATGATTGTTTTTACTAGTTCCCTGTCCCGTAGGCTTCTCCCTGCTAGACCTGCTAGTATCACTATTAGCTCATATAGTGTTAGTGCTGATGTAATGTATTCACCGTGTTTTCCGTGCTCTATCCTCCTAATCCATTCCCTAGCTATATCGCCGTACTCGGGGTGCTTTGCTAACCAGTACACAAAGACGTTTACATCTACATACTTCTTCTCCACCATTCCTGGAGAGCCTCAGCTAGGAACTCGTCTAGATCTCTTGGCCACTTCTTAACCCTGATAACACCGTAGTACTTGTCAGCAATATCCTTAATGGGCTCTAATACTATCTTACCATCTACTACCTCTATCCTCAGCATCTGCCTCTCCTTTACCCCTAAGGCCTCACGTATACCCTTTGGGATAAGTATACGGCCTTTCTCGTCAACCCTAACCACCAGGTTCAACACTCCCACCTATATATACTTGTCCCACCCATCTATATAAACTCGCTAACCAAGTCTAGGAAACCATACCATTAGTTCTCTCAATGAAATCCTTATATGCCCTACCATAGCGTCTATGGATGTAGATTCCATATCTAGCCTTGTCATAATGTCTGCTTGTCTATGTTTTTAGGAATTCCTCGATGTCCTTATGGTTTAGTTTCTTATATCTTTCCAGGCTTCCTACGTCGTACCATGGCCCCTTGTATACGTAGGCTTTTACGTTGTACCTGTTGTCTATCATCCATGGTATTAGGTCTCCCATTATATCAAATGACTTGCCTAACTGTTTCTCTGCCTCTGGTAGTATGTGTGGGTTTAGTGTTAGTATTGCTATTGTTACATGGATTGGTAACCATGGCTTTTCTTCTAGTTCTACTACTGTGTCTCCTTCTACTCGTGCTACTCCTACTGGTACCTGGTATCGGTCTGCTAGGGCTAGGAGTACATCTGCTTTCTTCTCAATGTGTTGCCTTAGTAGTTCTTCTACGTTTAGTGGTGCTAGTATGTCTCCGTACCAGATTAGGGTTGGGTTTGTGTCTAGTAGGCCTTGGTGGTAGGCGTTTAATAGTGCGCCACCAGTACCATGGTATTCCTCTGTGTCTATGCTATAACGTATGCGGACGTTCCATCTAGCTCCATCGTTGAAGTAGTTTCTTATCTGCTTCCACTTATAGCCAACCAATAACACTACATCTCTTATACCGTGGCGGCTTAGCCAACGTATAATGTATTCTAGGAGTGGCTTCTCCTCAGGTCCCAGAGGAATCATGGGCTTAGGTACTATCTCAGTGTAGGGCCTGAACCTTGAGCCCTCTCCACCCGCGAGGATAGCAGCCACTACTCTCCTTTTCATCTTGTACTCATACTCGATTATTTTTAGGACGTGGTCATGTAGTTTTCTCAACTAGTTAATTTACTTAACCGTATATTCTGTATATTGGTGGGTTGTTTAGGTAGCTTATACCTAGGAATAACAATTTGCCTAGTAGTTGTTTGGTTTTGGTTAATAGGGTTTGGAGTAGGTTTGGGGATTGTTTTATGAGGAGGATTATCCCGTAGTATAGGGCTTGTGCTTTGGTTCCTGCTAGCTCTATTTCTAGGATTATCTCTTCTAGTAGTTTGCGTAGGGTGGGGCTTCGTACCCTGTTTACCGTCTTGGATGTTGCGTAGAGGAGTGCTCTTTGGAGTTGTGATAACCTGTACCAGGATTTGTTCTGTATTGCTTTACGGATATATCTTCTAAGTACCTGCGAGGTGAGGTGAGTAGGGATAAGTATCCTAGATATGAACTTACGTGCGAGCACGTGTGTTTTATCTAGTTCTTCTTGCATGAGCGTGTGGGCTAATATCTCGGATAAATAGGTCATAGAGCTTAGAACCCGTATACAATGGAGAGTAGCAGTGGAATAAAAATTCTACTCTACAATAAGTCTTTCCGGATAGAGTACTGTAACATTGTTATATATGCTTAATAATTTTATAATTGTGTGAATGCTATGATATGGATGATTTACTAGATTATTTCTTCAACGAGTTTTATATTACTGGCAATCTTAGTTCATGGTTTTTGTCTTGACTGGTATTAGCTTTTTTACGTGTTTTAGGTATTGTGGTAGCTCGTTTCTTGATATGATGTGTATTTCTACTGGGTAGTCCCATGGGAACCCGTGTTTTTCTGCATTCCATATGATGTCTGCTTTCATCTTTCTGCGCTGCTGGATGGTTAACGGTTTGTCTACTACTATTAGTACGTCTATATCGCTTAGTATGGTTAGCCTGTCCTCGGCTGCCCCACCTATAACGTATACTTCCGTGTTTGGTAGTAGTTCTTCTATGGATTTCGTAAGGGCTTTTATGTATTGCTTCCAGTTTCTTAAGTATCTTATCCTATGCCTAACCCATCCAGACATGTTTTTCTATCTCCTCTAAGAGTTCAACTAGTTTTAATGATACTGATAATGCTTCACGTGCTTCTTCTTCTGTGAAACCCCTAATAGTGTATCTGGCATCTATATATGCATCTTCTAGCACGGATAATGCATAACGGTTCTCCCTAGTAAACTCCTTGATCTCTACTGCCTCCTCCTTGAACTCTTCTTGGCGTAGCCTACTAGCTAGCAAACCTAGGAGTTCTCTAACACCATGTATACGTGGTGCTTCCCCGAAGAGCTTGAGGAACACAGACTTCAAGTATAATTGCACGGCTTGCTCAGCACTAAAACACGCTAGATCATATTCACCTTCCTCTAAGAAACGTTTAGCCTCCCTCAAGAAAACCATTGCCCTATGCCTAAGCTTTTCAACAAGCTCTCCACTCATATCCCTACTACACCATATACATCTTAGATCCTAGCCAGTATAGTATCTTATCTACTACTTCTAGCTCCGCCTTCACCGTGTTCCTGTTTAATCCCTCCATATACCTCGTATACCATAAATATACGGGTAATCTCATTATAGTATTTCATCTATAAAAGCTAGGGGTAAATGATGATACATAGTACTTTAGAGTATTGCGTACATAGAAAAGTAGGTATATGCAAGGAAGTCTAACCTAATAATCTTAATACTGTGGAGCGCCTAAGTAGGATTTGGTAGATATTATGGTTAGTGTGGTAGTGAGAAAGGTGGATAGGCAGGGAAGGATAGTGTTACCAAAGAGGTGGAGGGAGAAGTGGGGTGATGAGGTTATAGTGGTTGAACTAGATGATAGGATAGAGATTTTGCCAAAGAAGAAGCCTAATCTTGAAAAGTTCTTTGATATTCTCGAAGTAGAGGTTAGGGGAGAGGATATAGAGAAGGAGCTTTTAGAGGAGATCATATGAGGTTTATTGATGCTAACGTCTTCTTATATGCTGTTATAAAGCCTAAGAAACCTATTAGTCCAAAGATTATTGAGCGAAAGAGGAAGGCGAAGAAAATCCTACTAAGAATTCAGGGAGGTGAAGAAGTAGTAACTACTGTAGTTCATTTAAGTGAGGTTGCTAATATACTGGAGGCAAAATTAGGGCTGACGAAAGCTATCGAGTTCCTCGAGGAACTAATGTTTGCAGAAAATGTTCATATACTCCCCGTCACCACAGAAGACTACATTAAGGCTCTCATAGTAGCTAGGGAGAAGAATGTTAGCGTAAACGATGCATTAGCATACATAAAGATGCAGGAGAAGAACATCAAGGAAATCTATACCTTTGATGAACACTTCAACAAGCTAGGAGTTATAGTAGTAAACGAGTAGTTAAACCACATCCTAGCATTCCACGTGGTCCCACATATCAACTTCTTATAATGATACCATAATGTTTACCATAGCCCACTAATACCGTGTATGTATTTTTCTATACGTTTACGTGTATTTTAGTATCTTTTCTACCTCATACTTTACTATTGCTTTACTCCCCCGTATTTTTTGATTGTATAGGCTATTGTTAGTGTACCAAGTAGTAGGGCTATCGCTGTTATGGTTATACCTGGATAGTAGCTTCTAGTTAAGTCTCTTGATAGTCCACCTATTACTGGGCCCACGAGTACACCACAGACTATTGCTGTTAGTAGTAGGCTGTAGGCTGCTTCGAGGTTTCTGGTTCCCCAGATAAGTGAGGCTATTAGGGGCGATAGTGTAACGTTGGCGCTAAATAATAGTGCTGATACGGAGACTCCTAGCGTGATTAGTGGTAGGTTTCCATATGAGGCAAATAGTAGTGCGTCGATTGAGGCTATGGTGTATACGGTGATTAGTGTTCTTAGGACTCCTAGGTGCTCGCTGATTACGCCAACAGCTACTCTGCTAGCTAGGGCAACTACTGAATAAATGCTCATGACTAGTGAAGCCGTTATTGGGTCTACGCCAGCCATCTCTCTAACCAGGGGAATAAAGTTACCTGCTATTAGCCCATCAAATAAGGTTGATGAGAATAATGCTGTAGCTATTAAGGCAAACTCCCTAGACCTAGCTATCCTTACAAGGCTTTGACTCCGAGTCCTATCCCCTAGTTCCTGTACTGGTGGTTCCCGAAGGATCATGGTTGCTGCTAACATTATAGTAAAGACTACTAAACTGTAGATTAGCAACGGGGTTCTCCAACTACCAGAATACTGTATTAAATACGACGTTAATGGCGAGAGAACAAGTATACCGAAGCTATAGGCGCCCACGATAATACCCGTAGCAGTACCCGCCCTCCGGCCACGAAACCACCTAACACCCAGTGAAACAGCTATCACGTATCCAAACGAGTGGCCTAAGCCGTGGATGAAGGCGAAGGAGACTATGAGAACCACTATGTTAGGTGATAGGGCAGCCAACACTAATCCAAGTGTCATTAAAACATTGGTTACCGTGAGTAGCCTTCTAAGCCCAAGTCTCTCCTTCAAGTAACCAGTACTCAGGAACCCGATAATATTAGCGATATTAAATAAGCTGAAAGGTAGAATACTAACCGTTCTAGTGACCTTGAACTCGGCTTCAACATACGGTATAAACACTGACCATACATGTTTAAGCGATGTGAACATAACAACTAGGAAGCACAACGCAATAATAACTAAATGCTTATGGTCTTTAATGATTTCACGTCTAGTATTCATCGTATTTAGCACCAAGTAAACCCTCTCTTCAACTCCTAACAAGCTATTTACGTAGTATTAGCATAGACATTATAACATACTGGCTTTGTAAACTATATTATCGTCTTACTTCAACTTAACTCGTGGAAAATACCCTCCCTCTGAAGACTCGTAGCTAGGACCTTATTCTTTTAGCTCTACTCTTATTAAGGCTACATTTAAATACTATTAATTAAGTAGAGAATATAGACAAGGTGCGCTACGGTGAGGTTTGGTCCAGGGATTGCCAAGCCGTTAGCATTAATAATACTGCTACTACCAGCAGCTTCTGCGCTAACATTACTCGCTTACTGGATCTACATTTATAGCTGGGAGGGCGCCGAATGGTACTTCATGCCATTAGTGTTGAAGCCTAGTATTAACGCTACGTCACTATATGCTGGTGAGTACATTAATGTAAACGTAGACTTAGCCTATCTCCCTCCATGGGGGTATCTTAATCAAACAGCCTATTACTATTACTATGTTGGGCCATACTATAGTCCTGAACACTCGTACTACTATAATGGTACATTCTATCCAAGCTATCAAGCATATTATTACAACTACTACTACAAGTTTACTGTGCCAAGAAATATATCGTACCTGGTACTAGTTAATATATACAAGTTGACGGGAACAGCTAGCGTCTTATATTATCATAAATCATTTACCGGGTCCATAGAATTAAACACCACTAATGGTATAAGCATAGCGGAAATACATGTGGGTGGTGTAACCTTAAGAATGGATGAGCCTGGTGACTACATAGTTAAAATATTTGTATGGACGGGTTATCCTAGCATAGTCCAAGAGCTTTGGGCACCACTAGCCGAAGGAAAAGAGTTCTCCATAACAGTTCTTCCAGGTGAGTAGCCATGAGGTCTGTTAAGTTAATCTTATTAATAACTCTCCTAGCCATAGGGCTACTCACCCCAATAGCATTAGCATTTACAGTTACAGTAACAGTTGATCCCACGGGGGCAGTAAAAGTAGTTGTGAGTGGAGTAGAACCTAATAGTATTGTAGGATACGAGATAAGATACAAGGGAGACATAGTATGGGTTGACCAGCAAGTAGCTGATAGCACTGGTAAGGCTGAATCAACCTTCTATCTACCATCCTACGTTAATACTAGTGAACAATTAGATGTATATATAGCAGTAGCGAAGCCCGGGGATACGTATGCAGAGTATCTACACTTCCCGCTAATAGTGAAAATTACACCTATAACAACCACAACCACTATAACCACGACTACAACACAAACAACTACTACAACCTATACTACTACGATCCCGAGAACTACAACAAGGGTCACAGTAATAACTTATACCACAACCACTACTGAAACACGTACCGTACCAGTAACAGTGACTAAAACCTTTACAAGAACTATTACATCACCAACAACTACGACTATTACAACCACAACAGTATTACCACAAAACATAACTCTAACGACTACCATAGTCAGGGAGACTACAAGGACATTAATAACAACCTATACTACAACCATTGTTACAGAGAAAACCATAACAACTACAAGAGAAGTACCGGTAACAACAACTGTAACGACTACAAAAATTGAAACAGTCCCAACAACCGTAACCACAACAGTTGAAAAGACTGTAACAACAGCTATCCCGACAACCATAACCACAACACATACAACGGTATCGCCAACGACAATAGTATCAACATCAACAGTAACCAGGGAAATAATTCCAACATGGGCCACGGTTACCATTGGCGTTCTAGCCGTCATAGCAATAGTTGCAGGAGTTATAGCGGCTAGATACCTTACGGCAAGAAGTTGATAGGTTTTTAAGGAGAACTTATTTTTACCTCCTTACTTAATAAATAAAGCAGTATTACTTATCTTATTAGTATCTCTCCTTAATTTCATCTTAGTAATAGTTATATAGAATAGCTTTAACTAGTTTATCTCTAGGAGATAGAATGAGGTTAGAGCTTATGCGCAAAACAATACTATTATTATTGTTAACGATAATAGTTGTCAGCATTATATCACCTATATCACTAGCATATTCGATGTAGCTAATAATTTACTAGATTATACTAAGAACTCTATTAAGGAAATATCTATAGGTGGTAGTGAATCTATTAATACATCATTTAACCAAGATGTTGGTATTCTAATAACATTGTTCCGTGGAACACCTTGTACACAGTACAACGTGGAAATAGTAGACGGGGATCCTGGTGATGATGGTATAGTAAGGGTTAGGATTACAAGGTATTATACAAGTGATGTATGTGTGCAAGTCGTACCAAAAGATAATCTATATGTAGCATTAATTGTCGTGAGAAATCCGGGTTTACAGCATTTCAAGTTATACATAGAGTACAATGATGGTACTAGGACCAGTATAATAGAACTAGACGTATTTAGTAGTTAAGGTTGGTGAGTAAAAGAGTAGTATAGTATATTGTATAATGGGATATAGATACTGTATACCCTGACTAGAATTTTATTGGGAAATACAGTGTATATAATAGATGGCTTCTTAATTTATTTTTGCCTTATTCGTCTCCTCTAATGATTTCCACCATATAGTTTATATCTATTCTATCAAGAGTATTGATGATTTCTTTACATTTAATACGTGTTTAAGCACTTCTGAAATACTTAATGACGTTTTAGTCTTATTAACGCTGGATGTATTTTTGTTATTGAGTTAACAGTTTTTCTAGGGGTAACTTTTACTTACTAGTGGAGGTTTTCTTGGGGGTTACTTGGAGGTATAATGTTGTAGTTAAGTTATTGTCCTACATGGGTTTGTTTGCACCATTGAGTCCATTACATGTTCCTTTTGCTTTAGTTTTAGCGTATAATGTTATCAGAGAACGGTCCTTTAGTATGATGCTTACCGTTATGATTGCCTTGGTATCGAGTATTCTAGTTCTAATAGGATTACCGTATGCTTTACCAATAGTAGTGTTGAGTTATCTAGTTCCACTCATAGTCAAGGTGAAAGAATTCAGATTACAGTTATTGGGCTTTATCGTATTACAGTTATTGTCTCTAGTTACTATATTTAATGGTGTTGGTGATTTATGGAGTTTTATTAACAAGGTGAAAACATGGGTAAATACAACATCATCTTCTGAAGTAGTTATCTTCTATCTTGCTACGTTAACTTCAGCTATACTTATAGAGTACGCTTCTATTATTAGGCACTGGATAAGTCAGGCACAGTACTTTAAGGAGAACCCTGGGGCTATTCCGATAATATTGTTTATGGCATCACTTATAGGAGCAGCAATATTATTAGCTTGTGGTAATGAAAGAGTTGCTAACAGGATTGCTGAACTAGCATATTACTACTTAGTGATAGGGGTTGTACTTCAATTAGTAACTACAGTAAAATCCTAGGAAGCAAAACTTATTTTCAATGCAACATTTTAGGTGTATGGTGTCTTAACTTTGAATACATCAAGGTCATGGACCAACCACGTTACTATAGCATTACTAATATATTCTATCATTGTCAGCTTAGTACATATTCTAGGGCATTTAGGTTATAAGTACTACGTAACGATCCATAGAATAACAATGTATGCAACAATATCTGTCCCTGCAATGGTGCTCATCTCGTCATATATTACATTTATCTTAGCCGTAGCTTTGATCTCAATTAGGTTATCCAGGAAACTATTTATCTTACTAACACTTTCATCCATGCTACTAGTTTTATTAGGTATTCTTTGCATGCCTTACTATATATCATTTACAGTGTTAATCATATCGGTATTAGCACTCTATGTAGCTACTACTAAACTAAATTATACTATTCTGGAAGGTTTAACAATACTATTAGTAACCATAGAGTTTTTATCATTACTCTTCTGGACTACACTGATAATAGGCTACACCATTAGGCCATTAGAAGTATTAGCCATATTGTCTACGAGTATTTGGGGATCTATACAATGGGCTACGCCTATCCTTCTTCTACTCATACTGTATAGCTGGATACTTAATCCATTAATTCAGAAATATATTGATTTACTTAGAAGATATGCACCAAGAGTGTACTACATGATATTTAGGCTAAGAAAGAGTATTGATAGTCCTATCAGTATAAGCTTCAACGAGAAAATATTACTGTTCCTAGGATTAATTTTATCGATTATACTGTATACTATACCTTATTTACCAACAATAAATCCTAGAGGTGTCCCAGTAAATGTCGACTGGATATATTACTATCGTTGGCTGAATAATATGGATAAAGAAGGCTTCATGTGGGCTTTCTATGAAAGATCAGATAGATTTCTATATCTATGGATACTTTATGGGTTAAAGCAACTACTACATATAGATAACTATGTATTAGCGGTATACCATAATATAGCGTTGAGCTTAATACTTACATTATCTGTATGGTATTTTGTAAAAGAACTTTACGGAAGTAGGATAGCTGGTTTAGCCGCCTTACTAACCCCTCTATCACATCAATCCCTAGGCTTTTTCTATGGGGGTTTTCAAGCAAATCACTTCACTCTCTCATTGATGTACGTGGCTATGGGGCTTCTAGTTAAACCGTCACCGAAGAGGATAATAATGTCAACTATAATCTTAGCCCTAACACCGTTTATGCATCCATGGACTTGGATACATATGGTATCAGCTATTGTAATCTATATTTTATATACATGGGTTAAGCATAGAAAAGTGAGTAGTAGCCATAAGATTGTTATTGCTGCTATAATAGTCATAGCATTAACTAGGCAGTTGATAGGTGGATGGGTTCTTCAACCACTACGTGTTATAGAGCCTAGTCCTCAGAGAATTCAAGGCACTTTACCACTAGTTAAAGGGTTACTACATGGTTTTTCCTATTATCTATGGGGTGTACTTAATATACCGTTGTTGTACATTTACGTAGTATTAGCGTTATATGCGTTTAACAAGTCTATGGACTTGTTGAGGTCCATATATGTTGCTTCCTCGATAATTTTACCTATAGCAGGTACTGTACCATTAATAAGGTTGGCAATAAATACTCCCTTCGAAATAGATGCAGTTAATGTTATGTCTAGTCGAAAGTGTTTATTAGTCCTATTAATTGTCGTACTACTAAGTAATGGTTTAAGGATGTGTGTAAACTCCATAGGAGCATGAATCAATTATTGTCCTTATTTATTAGAAGTTTTTCCTTGCTCTTCACTTCTTTTCTCCTTTTCTTCTTCTTGCTTTATTTCCTGTTCCAATTTCTTTAGCTCTTGTTCTAATTCTTTTTCTATTTCTTCTATGGGTTTGGGTGGTGGTGTTGTGGCTAATGTGTATCCTATCCAGCTGAGTATGCCGAATACTGCTGCTATTGCTATGAAGCCTGTTAGCTTTAGTACTAGCTCCCACCATTGGGTAAAGAATACAAGCCAGCCGTAGACGAGTATAACTATAACTGATACAACTAGTAATGCTCCACCAATTAGCTGATCCTTATTCATGTGATCAAGCCTCTAACAAGATGATAGACTCTACCAGGTATTGTAGATGGTAGTTAAATTAAAACTTTATGGCTTAGTCAGCAAAGCAGTATTTTATATGCCTAGTTCGAGATAGAATAAGCTTCACTATGAGGACAACACGTTAGCTTAGTAGAGTTTAAGTATAGTAATAGATAGTTGTAAACATTGAATACAAAATGGATACCTCTTCTAGATTGGGTAGAGACTTATACTTTTTACCTTGTATTTAAGTTAATATGTTACGTGAGTTACAAGGTAAGTAAGGCTTTGGCTGGAATCTCTATTGTCACCACAACTTACAATGAGTGTGAGTATGTTAGGCCTTTTGTTGAACGTGTTAGGAGGGCGATGTCTGGGATAAACCATGAGATAATTATTGTTGATGATTGTTCTACGGATGGTACCTATGAGTTAGCTTTAAGGTATGCTGATAAAGCATTACTAGTTAAACGCGTTGGGCAGACCAGGGGTTTACTAGAGGGTATTAGGGCTTCTAGTTACCCTATAGTAGTTACACTGGATGTCGACTTAGAGAATCCTCCTGAACTCATACCTGTCCTTGTAAAAGAGTTCATTGATAAAGGCTATGACCTACTTATTGCTTCTAGGCTATGGTTGCCCCGGGTTTCTGAGAGACTTGCCTCAGCTATACTTGGTAGGATTATTGGGGTTCACGATGTTTTCTCTAATTTCAGGGTCTATAAGAGGGATTTGTTTAAGGGTGTCAAATTAGTTCTTGGTGAAACATTTGGGGCTGAGCTACTAGTATATGCGTGGAGGAAGGGCTATAGGATCGGAGAGTACTTCTATGATCCTCCTCCAAGGAGGGTTAGGCCTAGGATTGGTGGTAGGCTAAAAGCTAATGTGAGGATAACGTATGCTATGTTGAAGACCTTACTGTACACCCTTTGTTCATAGCGGTCTAGGTAAGCTTTTCTACGAGTTTGAGTATTCTGTTTTGCTCCTCTCTAGTTAACGTGCTCCAGTAGTCTATGCCTACGATGTTCTCTACAAGGCCAGTAAATGATCTCTCATCATATGTGAGAAGGTAGTTTATTCCATACTCTCTAATCACAGCTACCGTTATAGCATCCGTGTAGCTAAACCCCTTTCTCGAAATATTCTCCTTAAATATCCTTAAAGCTTTTTCTTCTATTTCTCTATCAGTATAAAGTACTTTGATTAAATCTCTATCTATGAAGACTTCTATGAATGCATTAGCTGTTTTATACGATAACTTATATTTAAGGATATTTAATGTCTCATCTAGTATGTGGTTTGTAATAAATGCTCTCCCCCATTTACCCTCAATTAAATGTACAATCAATGCTAAGGAATCTAGATGATACCTATCCTTTAAGCTATAAAAGGCAAAGAATACACCAGTATCAACAATTACGGTCAACTATTTCCACCGTAGAGATACTTGTCTACCTCTCTTGCATCGGTCTCGCCTATATCCTTAGCATATTTAAGTGATGACAATACTATATTCAAGTCACCTTTGTATTTATCAATTTCCTTTTCAGCAATACTTAGTACTCGTCTCAAAGCTTCAGCAATACTTTCAACACCCATAAGTTTAGCTAATTTCTCAAGTCTCTTCTTATCTTCCAATGATATTCTAATCGTAGTATACTTTGACATACCTACACACCTCAGATATATCTTAGTATAAACAGCTAAATAAATACTACTACATGTAGTAATTACTACACATCTGTACTACATCGAGGATAACACTATATGCTTCTATATCAAGCTTACTTCTAGGAGGTGGTGGTTGTGAAAGCCATAGGTATCGTTGGTGGCTTAAGTCCTGAATCAACGATACTATACTATAAGACTATCATCGAGGAGTATAGGAGGAGATTTGGTAATGAATACTATCCTATCATAATAATCTACAGTGTAAATTTCGGTGAGTTCACGAGGCTTGTAGAAGAAGGCAAGCATATGGAGGCTGCTAACCTACTCATAGAAGCTGTTAAAGCTCTACACAGGGCTGGTGCTGATTTCGCGTTAATTGCTGCTAATACGCCACACATGTTCTTTGACTATATTAGAACTCATTCACCTATACCGTTGCTAAGTATTATTGATGCCTTAGCAGAAGAGTTGAAGAAAGATAACATTAGGGAGGTCGGGTTACTTGGTACTAAGTTTACGTTAACACAAGGATTCTATGTTGAAGGCCTTAGAAAGCATGGTATTAAAGCAATAGTTCCCGATCCCGAAGACATAGAGGTGGTTAACAAGATAATTTATGGTGAACTAGTAAAAGGTGTTGTAAAGAAAGAATCAAGGGATAAGCTAGTAGAGATTATTAGAGAACTTGTTGCAAAGGGAGCTAAAGGGATAGCATTAGCTTGTACAGAACTACCATTATTGATTAGTGGTGAAGTCGATGGTGTAAAACTTTATGATACTGCTAGAATACATGCGGTTAGGGCGTTAGAGTTCTCTTTGAAGTAAAGTATAGTACTATAATATTCTCGCTACCTCCTATGTTAGAATACCTCTTTAACTAACGTAAGGTTTAACACTAATTTTTAAAGTTCCGGTGCGGAACCTAGTTCCGGTGCGGAACTTTGCTTTTTGATCTTAGACCTAAGACTTCTAGAAAGGAGCTTTTTAATAGAGAAGAAGAACTTAACATACTTGACAAAGCCGTAGACCATGGTGACCCATTAATACTAGTTCTTGGTATAAGAAGAATAGGTAAGACTTCTCTACTCAAATCATTTCTTGAAAAATGGTATGGTATCTATATAGATATGCGTGGTGTAAGAAGAGAAGCTGATCTTTATGACAGAATTAGTGAAGGTATATCAAGTAGAATAGGTATGTTGAAGAACATTATCGAGGGTATTCGTGGAATTAAAGTACTTGGCGTTGAGGTTGAGATTAAGTGGAAGGGAAAAGATTCCATAAGTCTTTTAGGACTACTTGAAGAGCTTAATAAAAAAGGAGAAAGAATAGTAGTAGTTTTTGATGAAGCACAATTAATACGCGTACCTATTTCTACAGAGATAAAGTATGCAATAGCTTATACCTATGATCACCTAGAAAACATAACCATAATTCTAAGTGGTTCGGAGATAGGCTTATTAAGAGATTTTATAGGTATAGAGAACCCTAATTCACCTCTATACGGTAGGTATGCTCTAGAATTAATAGTTGAAAGATTCCCCATAGATCTCTCATTAGAGTTCCTACAACAAGGATTTAGAGAACTAGGTATAAGTATCGATAGAAGTATTATCGAGGATGCAGTAAGAATATTTGATGGTATTGTTGGATGGCTCGTATTCTTTGGTAGGTCATATGTAGATGGAATCAAAGACATAAATAGGATACTTGATATAGCAGTCCAATTAGCAATTAAGGAACTAGGTAAGCTAGGTAAGAGAGAAAAATTGGTACTAAAGGCTATAGCTGAAGGAGCAAAATCATGGTCTTCAATAAGAAGATACATTGAGGAAAAAGAGAGGGTGACAATACCTAAATCATCGCTAACAAGGATTATAAGGAGACTAGAAAAACTAAGCATAATAAAGAACTATCAATTCCTAGACCCAATATACAGAGAAGCAGCTAGAAGATTAAGGCCATGAGCGAATATGTTAAAGAATGGTATTAACAACATCAAACTTCACGTAACAATTCATGGTAATGATAAAATAACTCTTTTCTTAGTTTTCAAAACACTATGTATCAGTAGGCTAAAGACTGGTCAAGGAGGAGTATAAGGGTGGGAAATAATGTTTGAAAAATCGTTTAAGTATCTTATCCCTACGAAGATATACTTTGGCAATGGAATGCTTGGCGAAGTAGGTAAGCTTGCAAGGAGACATATTGGTGGTAATAAGGTATTAGTTGTTACGACTGCTGGAGGATCTATGAGAAGATATGGTTATCTAGCTAAGCTTCTAGAAAGCTTGAGGACTGAAGGCTATTATGCCATAGTATTTGATAAAGTTAGAACTAATCCAACAATAGATGTTGTTGAAGAAGGAGTTAGGTTGTTTCAACAAGAGTACTGTGACTTAATTATAGGTCTTGGTGGTGGAAGTGCTATAGATGTAGCTAAGGCTATAGCATTAGCTCATGCATCAAGTGCTAGTGTAAAAGACCTACTACACGGCAAGGTTAAGGCTAAGGCCTCAGTACCGTTAATAGCTATACCGACAACCCATGGAACAGGTACCGAGGTAGATAAATACGCTGTTATAACGGATCCAGAGACAAAGATGAAGACAGCGATAGTCTCACCAAACGCTTATCCGCGAATAGCAGTACTTGACCCAGAAATAACTAAAACACTTCCACCAAGGCTCTCAGCAGCTACAACGATAGACGCATTCGTCCATGCACTAGAGTCTATGGTATCATATTCATCTAATATCATGACAGTCCTCTACGCCAAGGAAGCTATAAAGACTATAGTAGAGTATGCCCCAAAACTCGTAGAAGATCCCAACAATGTTGATACTAGAGCAATGCTGCTATGGGCTAGTATGCTTGCAGGAATAGCAATAGACTTATCAAGAACAGGAATACTCCATGCACTAGAACACTCTATTAGCGCATACTATCCAGACGTACATCATGGATTAGGACTAGCTGTGTTATTAAAGGGATGGGTTAAACATATACTCCCACTCCTAGATGATGAGCAAAAGATGTTACTTGCACAAACACTTAACGTAAATATTAATGAAATAGGAGACAAGATACTATGGCTCCTTAGAACATTAGGATTTGAGCTAGGATTAAAGGATTTAGGAGTAGATAGGGATCTATTTGAAAGAATGGTAGATGATGCTTATAGATACCTTAAAGTACTAATAGATAATACTCCAGGTAAGCCCAGGAAAGACATAGCATTAAAGGTACTAGAGGATTCTTATGAGTAACCTTGTGGCTCTCAACCGCAACATCTTTTTAACCTATTAACTTCTTGTCTAAGCAGTAACCCAACTCTTTCACTCATGGGAAATGGTGGTGGAATACCCCCTTGAGGATGCTTTTGATACATGCAGAGAAGTTCTGGTTTAAAGCTCGTGAAAAAGCTATACGTAATGCTGAACCATTAGATAAGGCAACTGGTGAAGCATCATTAACAAATACTCTGGTAGCATTTGTTACAGTTGAAGCTAGAGACGAGGAGAATATTGCTGATGCTGCAGGTAAGGCTGTAGAAGCAATAGAGGATGTTTACCAAAGAGTTAAAGCCGAGTCAATAGTAGTCTACCCTTATGCACATCTATCATCGGAGTTAGCTTCTCCTCAAAAAGCCTTAGAAGCACTTAAAAACATAGAAGAGAGGTTAAAAGAGAAAGGATACAATGTTATAAGAGCACCATTCGGATGGTATAAAGCCTTCGAAATAAAATGCTATGGTCACCCATTATCAGAGTTGTCCAGGGAGGTAAAACCAGTTAAAGCTGAGAAGAAGGCTATAGAGAAGAAATATTATATACTAACACCAGAAGGAGAACTCTACAAGCCAGAAGAATACACGTTTAAAGAAGGAGAAGAGGAGTTCAAAGCACTCGTAGAGAAAGAGGCTTTGAAAAAAGAGCTACCTGGTGGTGAAAAGCCTAGAGTAGTAGATTATTGCCGTAAGTTCGGTTTTGAATGGGAACCGTTATCAGATGTAGGCCATATGAGGTATGGACCACATGCAACATTAATGGTAGAATTGGTAGCAGATTATGCTTGGAAAGTAGCACGTGAACTAGGCTTCCCTGTATTCAAGGTGTTAGGTACAAACACCTTTGATCTAGGCCATCCAGCTGTAAGCAAGCACGCAGAGCTCTTTGGTGAAAGACTATATGAGGTAAGAGTAGAAGGCGGAAGGTATATACTGAGATATGCCGCATGTTTCCAGCAGTTCTCAATTCTAAGCAACTGGCCGTTAAGCTATCGTAATCTGCCATTAGGCATGCTCGAAGTAGCTGATAGCTATCGTTTAGAACAGAGAGGAGAAGTACTACTATGCTTCCGCTTGAGAAGATTCTACATGCCCGACCTACACATACTTACAAGGAACCTAGAGGAAGCAATGGAGGTAGCTAAAAAGGTTCAGGAGAAGATACTTGAAGAAGGGAGAAAAGCAGGTTTCAATTACTGGGCAATATATAATGTAACAGAGGACTTCTTTAACGAACATAGAGACTACGTTATAGAACTCGTACGTAGAGAAGGCAAGCCTGTCCTCATAGTACTAGTTCCTGCAGGAATATACTACTGGGTCATAAACGTAGAATACACTATCCTAGACGAACTCATGCGCCCTAGAGAAATAGCTACATTCCAAATAGACATAGGTAATGCTAAACGCTTCAATATAACCTATGTAGACGAGAAGAACGAGAAACAATACCCCGTAATAATACATACGGCGATCCTAGGATCAATAGAAAGGTACATCTACGGAATACTAGCTAATGCAGCAAAAATGGAGAAGCAAGGTAAAACACCATACATACCAACATGGCTAAGCCCTATCCAGGTAAGAATAATACCATTAACTAAGAATCAGCTAGAGTACGCGCTGAGCATAGCAAGAAAACTAGAAGACCATGGAATAAGAGTAGACGTGGACGATAGATGGGAGAGCCTAGGTAAAAGAATACGTGAAGCAGGAAGAGAATGGATACCATACATAGTAGTTGTAGGCGAAAGAGAAGAGAAAACAAATACAGTAAACGTGAGAATAAGAAGAACAAATGATCAAAAAGCAATGACAATAGATGAACTAATCAAGATGATAGAAGAGGAAACTAAAGAATACCCTAAGAGGATGCAAACACTACCATTACTTGTAAGTCAAAGACCACCAATACCTTATCTCATGTAACCTATAACAGTGTTGTTTATTACCTTAAACTACCTAGTTCTAGTAGAAATAATGCTTCGAAGGGTTATGCAATGGTTAAGGTTAAGGTAAAGTATTTTTCACTACTAAGAGACTATACTGGTAAGGTTGAAGAAGAGATAGAATTAGGAGATAATCCTAAACTAAGAGATTTACTAGACAAAGTCTCAGAGAAATACCCAGAACTAAAACTCCTAAGCGATGACGGTATACCAGCAATACCCCTTGTTAACGGCAAATACGTTAACTTAGACCACGAGTTAAAGGAAGGCGATGAAGTAGCTCTTATGCCACCAGCAAGCGGGGGTTAGCATTGGCTAAGACAGGTATAATAAGTGATCCAATAGATGTTAATAGAGAATTAGAAGAAATAGCTAAGGAAACATCCTTGAAAGGAGGTGGAGCCATAGTATTATTCATGGGCTACGTTAAAGGACTAGTAAATGATAACTATGTGCACGAGCTAGACTACGAAGCATATGAGCCTCATGCGTCAAGAATACTTAATGAAATAGCCTCGCAGGCAGAAAGAGAAGAAGGTATACTTGAAGTTAGAGTATATCATCGCATAGGTAACTTGAAGCCAGGTGAACCAACAATATACGTTATAGTTGCAGCTAAAACAAGGCATGTAGCCTTCGAGGTTGCTAGGAAGGTTTTAGAAGAAGTTAAACACAAAGTTCCTATATTTAAGCTTGAAAAGAGAAGCGATGGAGAATACTGGGTTGTAGGTAACGGTAGAAGGGTTAAGAAAAAGCAATAGACCTAATATGATTATAGAGACTTCACACTCCAATGGTATTATCCAGGTATTCCCGTGTCCCCGATTTTATACACCTTATACTTACCATAGCATTTCCAACTGGAGGTGTAAATAGGATATGGGATTAGAGAATCTGTATGTAGTCCTAGATTGGCTTGGTAGCCTAGGAGCAAGGCTAGGGCTAAGCGGTGCAGGTGTAATACTAGTTGCAGCAGGAATAACAATACTACTAATACTCGGAATAGGTTTACTAGTATGGTTTGGAGCAAGACTTGCAAAGAACATAGTATACCTTACACCAAAGCAATTCCTAGGATTCCTAGCACTACTAGGACTAGTACTAGTATTCATAGGGTTAATAACACCGTAACTTAAGATAACATATAGTGTTTTTAAGTCATAGAAGAATTCTTTTAGATATTCGGCTATGACACGATATTCTTATAACAGCTTACCTTGTTAATGATGTTAAAAGAAGCTGTGAGGTAAAGTAATTATTTTATAAGGTTAACCAGTTCTATAGGGTACATAGTATTAAGCTTAGGTCCAGCTAGAATAACATACATTAATTTAAGGTGTTATGGTATGAGCAAAGACTCCTTAGAAGAGCTAGTTAACAAGCTAATAGAGTTGATAGAATCATCGAACTATATTATAGCGTTTACGGGTGCTGGTGTTTCAGCCGAAAGCGGTGTACCAACGTTTCGAGGTAAAAACGGGTTATGGGAAAAATATGATCCAACAAAACTTGCAACCCCTGAAGCATTTATGGAGAACCCTAAGAGGGTTTGGGAATGGTATAAGTGGAGAATGGAGATTATAGCGAAAGCTAAACCTAATCCAGCACACATAGTCCTGGCTAAAATGGAGGAGAAGGGTATAGTTAAAGCTATTATAACTCAAAATGTCGATGGACTACATCAAAAAGCTGGAGCCAAAAACGTAGTAGAACTACATGGAAATATATGGAGAGTTAGGTGCGTAAACAAGGGGTGCAACTACATAACTAAGCTATCAAAACCACCAGAGCAAATACCACCTAAATGCCCTAAATGCGGAAATCTACTTAGACCTGATGTTGTATGGTTTGGAGAACCATTACCCAGGAGAGCTTGGGAACAGTCCGTAAGCGAGGCTAGTCAAGCAGATCTAGTAATAGTTGTTGGTACAAGTGGTGTTGTTCAGCCAGCTGCAATGATACCGCTTATAGTAAAGTATCAGGGAGGTAGAGTTGTTGACGTAAACATAGAAGAGACAGCCTACAAGGATATAGCAGACCTATTCATAAAGGCACGTGCAGGGGAGGTATTCAAGCTATTAGGGAGGAAACTAGGGCTAATAGACTAAGAATACTCGAACTAATTCAACTGGAGGTGGGGATTATACCCATCATACGTGCACTAACACTACACATAAGAGTATCACCATTAACTCGAAGCAATCTTAGACAAATAATTGAGGAAAAAATAATAAAACTAAGAGAAGCATTGGACGAATTAAAAGTTAAGCCATGGACAATACGTATCACGCTACAACCATTACACCACGATGAATATCAACATATGGATATGATAGCTAGGACATTAGGAGAACTAGGAGATAGTGAAAACATATACATAGCGGGAATACATATAGAGGCAGGTCTCAGGTTCACACCAGTATTAGTCCAAGCTATCTCAGATTACAGTAAACTCTATGGTTCGATACTAGTAAAAGATCTTCAAGGTTTCAGTGAGTACGTAGAAACACTATACAAATTATATGACCGATGGGAAGCTTTTACAAGAATAGCATTAACTATACCTAGGAGAGCTACAACACCATACTTCCCAACAGGCTCAACGGTTAAAGATGAAGGAGTTAGTATTGCTCTAAGATACGTTGACCTAGTAGAAAGAGTATTAAAGGAAGGTAAGGAAGAATTACTACAAGAATATTTCAAGAACATACAAGTTATTTGCAAGGAAGTAGCAAATCGTACTGGTGTTAAATGTTTAGGTATTGATGTTTCTCTATCACCCTGGATGGAGGAGAGTGTAGGAAAACTAATAGAATATGTTTCTGGTACAAGAATACCGGGTCCTGGAACAGCTTGGGCAATAAACTGGCTAAACAATCTAGTACTAAGAAATGCTATCAATGCAGGTATAGATATAACTGGATTCAATGAGATAATGTTATCAGTAGCAGAAGACAACTTGCTAAAAGAAAAAGCATTGAAAGGAGAGCTAAAGATAAGGGATCTAGCAATACTATCAGCATACTGTGTAGCAGGAATAGACATGGCTGCAATAAGTATAACAGACACAAACAAGTACGATCTACTAAAAATACTCTATGACCTCTATGCAGCAGCAAACGTGAAAAAGAATATACTAGGAGTAAGACTAATACCAGCAACTACAAGCCCCGGAGGAAAGCTAGTAATAGACAAGTTCAACTACATACCAGTAACAAGACTATAATTCAACGCTAAAATCTAGGCCCTAATAATTCATGATTCCTTTCCTTTAATAATTTAATTCAATGCAATGCTAAGCAATCCATAGAAAAGTTTGAATTAAGAATTAGGAAGTACAAGTATATGAACAATAACAATAAGTAAATAACATGAGAATCCATGAAAAGTATTTTGGAAGGAGAAAGGTCATTATACTCCACATCGCTATTTATTACAGCATGTTTGAGTATAATTCCATAGTAGTGGGTTAAAGGTATAGACCAGCATGATTATTCGTAAAGCTTGTAGTAGAGATATCACGTGGATTGAGGAATATGCTAAGCGTAATCCAGAAACCCAAGTACTTGTTCTCCACGATATAAGGCATGAGAGAGGTAGAAGTGACTTCTATGTAGCTATTAGCGATGATAATTTAGAAGGCTTTATGGTTGTATATAAGGGTTTTGGGTATTTCTACTCAGTATTAATTGAAGCTGGAAATAAGAATGCAGTTCTAGAGCTTGTAAAGACATACAAGCATATCTATGGAGATTACCCAGCTATTATACATGTATTGGATCATTTCGCTGATGTTGTAAAAGATTTGCTAAATATTTCATCAACATATAACTACCTGGTAATGGCTTTAAGGAAAGAAGCTCCTAGAAGAGTATTTAAGCCTCTCGAAGGCTACATAACTAAGCTTAAGGATAATGAGTTAAGAGAATTAGAATATAGTCATGAAGTAGGGTCTAGGCTAAAAAGACTCTTAGAACCATATGGAATTGTTGTGGACGGTAAGATAGTAGCTATTGGCGGCTACTGCGCTATGGAGCCTGAAGCATACATGATATGTGGGGTCTATGTTGAACCAGATTACCGTGGAAGAGGTTTTGGTAAAGCTATCTCATCTATTCTAGTAGAGGAGGCATTCAAACATACTGATATTGTTACCTTATGGGTTAGAGAGGATAACTATCCAGCAGTATATGCCTATATAGGAATAGGCTTTAAGACCATACGTAGAAATACTTGGATAAACATAGGCATTGATAAAAAGCCATAGAATGGTGTGAGCATGGTTATTCAAGCATCATTATTATTAGAGGATAAAGCAATCCTACCAGATGATCCTAAGAGAATAATCTCTCTCACACCATCGATAACCGATACACTCGTCATGTTGGGATTATTAAACCGTATAGTAGGTGTCTCAAGTTTCTGTAAAACTTATGTTCCAATGGTTAAGGATAAACCCATAGTAGGTTCCTATATGAATGTAAACTGGGATAAGATAAACGAGTTAGACCCAGATCTAATTCTTCTAGGAATGGGAGTACAATCCAAGCTCATAAGAATGTTCCTAGAGAAAGGGTACAATGTTTACTCGTTACCTTTACCAACGAGTCTTCCAGGTATACTAGATAATATGTTAAGGATAAGCTACATAACAAATACCTATGAAAAAGGCCTAAATTTATACATGAGTATACTTGCTAGGATAGAGAAGCTAATAGAAAACACACCTGGAGAGACCAAAGCCTACGTCGAAATATGGGTTGGTGAACCTAGAACCATAGGGCAGACATCATATATCGATGATGCATTGAGAATTATAGGTGTGAGAAATATTTATTCGAGTATAAGAGAGCCTTATCCTAAACCAAACCTTAAATATGTCCTTGAATCTGATCCTGACTACATAATCATTAGTAGTGAATCGGCAAGATTAAATATTGAAAGAATAATAGAGGAGAGAGAATGGATTAATCTAAGAGCAGTAAGGGAGGGTAAGATTATAGTTTTAGGTATAGATAGGCCATTAGCTCATCCTTCGCCAAGAATAATAGATGTTCTAGAATACTTACATAAGAACATATGGGGTTAAGCAATGGAAACTAAGGTTAAGTTAAAAGCATTGGAAGAATACATTAAGGAAGGACTAGGATCACTTGAAATAAGTAATGGTAATGTTGAGGCTAAAATAACTATACACCTAGATCCCTATGGAGATACGATAAGTTTTACCATCAAGGGTAAAATAGAAGGCAAGTATGTCATAATATACAAATACATCATAGATAATGGGAAAGAGGTTTGGGAGAGACCACCAGATGAACTGGAAGCATGGATTATGTTCATAGAGGAGAGGTATGGGAGGGCGTAGGAGCACCCTCCTATCAATGGAGGAAATCTAACAATAGAAAAACGCTATATTTATTAGCTAAAAACTTTCATAAACATAGTTATTCCTAATGGATCTCTTTAATAACTCCTTTTTCAATTCCTCCTCTATTACACCCCCATTCAAGTACTTAATAAACCACGTTAATGCGGTCCTAATGAAGTCGCTCCTAGAAGAGAATGCATATTTTCGTGTCAACTCGTCTATTTTGTTTATCATGCTCTTCTTCATTTTCACCGACACTACAGCTACATCATCATCCAGGTCAAGCTCTATGATGTTGCCATGTCTCTTTATGCGCACAGTACATCAACTCCGATAAGAGTTGAGAACCTACCAAGTAATATTGAAGTTCATAGTATTAATTGTTTTCCTCGGTAATACCAGCATAGTCCCAAGGTGATAAATTCCATGAAGTATATCTATCCATTCATGTAGTTACGTATGAGATTCCCTTTTATACCCTATAAATATAAGTTTTTACATCAAAGCTCTCTGTGCTAATTTACAGTTAATTAAATATTAATTCATATATTCCGCTGCTTCTAGGTTCATAAAGTGTAAGGAATGTACTTTTTATACTACAACTCTTCTAAAATTACTTCGTTTTTATTCAAGTCTACCATTGCATAATATCCGAGTGCTAAGGGTCCTGGATTAACACATAATGTTTTACCTATTACTTCGTATCCCCTTGCTTCATGTATATGTCCGCATAAGCAAGCTCTAGGTTTATACTCCTCTATGAGTCTTGTAATGTCAGGTAAACCCGCATGAACGTTACCCCATGTTACATCTATTTTACTAGCTCTAGGCGGATGATGAGTTACAAGTATGGTTTTCTCACGATATTTTCTTAAACATTCTTCTGCTTTACGCATACTAGTATATACTTCAAGCCCGCTAATACCAGTAAAATAATATCCTCCTATAAGTCTGCATTGGGCGTCAATTGCTATACCTTGCTCTCTTAGCAGTCTCGCGATATAGTGGTCATCCATGTTTCCTGGGACAGCTACTATGGGTACGTTTTGTCTCATAAGCATACCTATAATGTCGTGATTACACTCAAAGTCACCACTAACTACTATGACATCAACATTCAGCTCGTTTAGTATTCCTAATATTCTTTCTAGGTAGGCGTAAGAACAGTGTATATCACTAATATGTAGTATTCTCATATCGCTATACCTGATGTAATAGTTGTTTTACGTGTTACAACTATATTAATGGGATTAGCCTATAGGGTTATCGGATTTGAGGTCTAGAAGTTATGAATGAGAAGTATAAACGTAGGATAAGTATAGAAGCATACTTTACTGTTCCATATGATGTTGAAGAGCTGTTTAGTGGTATGCATGGAAGCATTGACCCTGATAGCGGGCATATTGTTTGCCATAAGTATTCTCCCCGAGTAGGGATTATAGGTAATGGTGAAGAATCAATACCGTACATAGCTTATGGTGACTGCATAGGCATAGTTGTAGGCGACAGAATTGTAGGTAAGCTTTTATCAATACTAGATGCACGCCAAGTTGAACATCTTGAAATAAAACAGTCTAGCGGTCTTATAGCTAAAGTAGATAGTAGTGAAGTAAGTGTTGAAGACCTTGTAATAGCCTTACATAGATTGAGAGTACTAGGATATAATGTAACGAAAATATACATGGGCAGTACCAGTGATCAAATAGTACCAATCATTGTAGGAATTGATAAGGAGAATCGTAGAGAAATGATAGCTGTATTTGTTGAGCCAGGGTGCATTAAATCTTCAGGTAAGGGATTAACTCTTCACATGTAGTAGATATTCTATCAGGTGTAGTTGAATGGAGAATTGGAGAAGCATAATTAGTGAAGTGGCTAAGGAGAAGGTTCGTGGTGCTTCATGGTGTGCTAGAAGAATTGCTGAAGCATTCATAGCTTTAAGTAATAGTGTGGAGTACAATGAGGATGTTTTATGTGAGGCAATTGACCTTGCTCTTAAGGCTAATCCTAGTATGGCTAGTATATACAATGTTGTAACAATAGCTCGTAAAGCTAGGAATAGAGAACATTTGATGAAGTTAATGAAAGCTCTATTAAAATATATGCGTACAGCTCATGAGAAAGTATGTAGTATTGCGGCCGAAAGTATTATGGGTAATTTAATGACCATAAGCTATAGCAGTATAATTGAGTGTGTTCTCCATAAAGCTAAGGATCAAGTTGATACAGTATACGTACTGGAATCTAGGCCTGGTGGCGAAGGAGTACTATTTGCTAAAGCTCTCAAAGATAAAGGTTTCAATGTGAAACTAGTATTTGATTCAACTCTACACTATTATATGAGTAAGACGGATATAGTTATAGTTGGGGCTGATAGCGTAGGAAAAGATGCATGCATAATAAATAAAGTTGGTACATCACTACTAGCATTATATGCACGCGAATATGGTATAGAATTCTACCCAATATTTGAATCATATAAGATTCATCCAGAGAAGTCATGCTATGAGATAGAATTAGTTGAAAGAGAATTCGAAATAGAAGGTTATGGAAAAATAAGATCCGTTGTCTTCGATAGGACTCCCTCAAGATATATAAGCGGGTTAATAACAGAACATGGACTCATAATGCCTAGTAGGTTGGGCGTGAAGCAAGCATATGAGAAGTTCATGGAAGAATTAAAGAGCCTTGTAAGATTAGATTAAGTTAGGGGTGGATGAAGTCTTCCGGCGGAGCCGACTCCAATTAGATGATGAACTCTTCGCTGTACCGACACCCCAATGTTATCTAAGTGTACGTTTGTATCCTATGTGCTTGTACATGTAAGGTAAGATATTAATAATAGCTCTATGAGTTTAATTTGGGTTAAGAGATATGATTAAAGCTGTGTTTTTCGATATAGGTTATACTTTGTACCAGGACCATAATGCTGGTCTTCGCGCGGCTAAGAGGGTATCAGAATATCTATCAAGTATAGGCTACTACTACGATGTTAACTATCTATGGCAACTGTTCTGTAAATCACGTGAAGCCATTAGGTATTTTGGCGGGGACGACTTTGAGCCTTGGGATTTCTCTTCACTTACAATGCTTCTCTCTAGTATAGGAATACGTAATCCTGAAATAGTGTTGAATGCATATAAAGAATTCGTTGAAGGTGTTAGTGAAGGATTAGTACTTGAAGATGATGCCGTAGACGTATTAGAGTATCTTAGGAATAAGGGATATATCTTAGCAGTCGTATCAAATATGGGTTCATATGACATAGTATTAAGGATCCTTAGTAGGGATAAGATATTGAAGTATTTTAATGCTATTGTAGCATCTCAAATGGTAGGATGGAGAAAGCCTAGTAGTAAGATCTACGAGTATACCTTACGTTTACTAGGACTTAATCCTAAGGAAACAGTACATGTAGGTGATGATCCTATAGCAGATGTATTTGGTGCTAAGAAAGCTGGGCTAAGAGCAATCCATAAACCTAGACCTGATACCCCTCCTTCACCAATAGCTGATGCTATTGTAATAAAATTGTCTGACCTTAAGGAAATCATAGAGGTTTTATGAAACCTCTATGCTCACGAACTCCTATCAAAAGCTCTAATCGTTCATGTGGCCCTTTAACCTTATAGAGCGCGCCCTCGACAAGTAGTTTACCACCAAGATAGAGTGGTTTAGAATACAAGGATTCGTAGGAAACTATTACTAACTCATCACTTATTCTCAACCCTTTCTCAATACTTACTACCCTAGCTCTAGTTTTCAACGGATAGTATAAGCTCGTAATTTGATGAGGATCTACTTCAACTATTGCTCTTAAAGCACCAAGATAATAATATATTTCTGAGTAATAGTTATATAATTCACTAATTGATTTATCATCAACGTATATCAAGCTTACAACTCTATTCTTATACAATCCTCTACGCCAAATAGCATAGTACTTTTCAACTATTTCCCTAGGTAACTTATATGCTTTACTATGATTTTTAACCCATTCGCTCATATACGTACCCGTTAATGGCTTAAGTACTGAGCTTACTACTTCAAGCATTCTTAAAGTATTATCTTCACCATAAATTACTAAGTCTATATCAGAGATTTCATCATTATGTATACCTGCTAGAATAGAACCTGTTACA
>CAYUVB010000005.1:29156-33252 GCA_964448055.1 uncultured Desulfurococcales archaeon
GTCTATATCAGAGATTTCATCATTATGTATACCTGCTAGAATAGAACCTGTTACACCTACATCACTTAGCCTTATACCTAAGGATCTTAATTCATCTACTAGCTCAACTAGTAGTATTTCAAGTAAAGTTTTCGGTGATGCTATTAGATCTCTAAGTCTTCTTCGAGCATTCAGTGTTCTTACAATATCTGTTCTCTTCAAGCCTATTATATTAGTGCCATACTTTGGATCATAGGACTCTTCTACTAGTCCCCTTGCTCTAAGGTATATGTGCATTACTTCATAATGTAATGGTATTCTTTCGTAACATGTTATATGATTACACCAAGGTGTTTTCTTATTTGTTGGTACATATTTTGGATAAGCGTATACCATGCCTGGTGGGTGATTATTACCTACAACAACGTGTATATTGCCATTACGGTCTACTAGTAGGTCGTGATCTAAAGGAGTTTCACTTTGGAGCCAGGATGATCCGGGCATAATTGTAGTACACCTAAGCCTTCATTGTACTCTAGATCCCCTTCAATGTAAAGTCTTGTTCCTACAGGTATTTCACTAAAGCGTATACGTGTACTCACCAGTAACTGAGGTCTTGGATTACGCTCACTTGCTGCTACTACCCTTATACTATAAGTATATGGAGAAATATAGGGAGATAATTGTTCTACTATTTCGATAACACCACTCCATCTCGAAAGCAGTCTAGTCCTGTGGATACAGTTAGTAGTGGTCTTACATGGTATTAGTCTAATTGAGTAATGGTAGCCTTCAAATATTCCTTCTAAAAGCCTCTTTCTCATTAGTCTTATCCTGGATTTACGGTCAAGTACTTCGGCATCAGGTGGCCGTATAGTATATGGTATTGGTCTTGTTACACCCTCAGCCCTCATCTTTTGTAGAGCTTTGTAAACCTTTACAGCCTCGCTTATACCACTTACAACTATATCTATGTCTTCAGGCATTAATCCAGGTACAAGCTTACGTGCTAAGAGACTACCTGTAATCCCGATTTCCTCTAAAGACACATTAGCGTAATGTGATATTATTTCACGGAATTTCATTGCAACATTATCTATTTGGTCACCTACTGCAGGCTTCCATTCATAAGGTGATAGTACTTGATCGACTAGAATTCTAGGTATTGCTGGTACTAGTTTACCGAGACAGTAATCATATATTATGTAGCCTCTAGCTTCAGCTATTTCCCATGAATCCCTGAGTATTTTGAGCTTTTCTCCACGTGGGCCATATCTTGGTACTGCTATGTAGTATTTAGGAGGATGATAACAGTCCTTAATCATCCATAAATAATCGTCTCCCCTAACGCTAACAATATACCCATCTACTATTCTGTCGCGGGACTGTTCTTCATCGCGTATGCTCTGTGTCGCCGTAGTTCTCTTCATCTCATCTTCATCTCATCCTAGGGAGGAGGCTTAACTCCTCATATTCTTTCAAGTATTGATACGTAGAAACCCAGGCTTTTATGTTTATGGGGGTATAATCTAAGTGTTCTCTCTAAGCCTATTCCAGGATCACCTAGCTTTAACTCCGGTTCAAGTATCTCAACTTTATCAAGAACTGATTCTACTACCTTCTCATTCTCCTCTAACGTTATAGTACACGTAGAATACACTATCCTTGAACCAGGCTTAGCATTCTCAACTGCTTTTTGAAGTAGTCTTCTCTGAAGCCTGGACATTCGCTTAACGTCTTGAGGCTTAACCCATAATCTTATCTCAGGTGTATGTCCTAGTCTACCAAGACTAGTGCAATCAGGGTCAAGTATTATGTAATCGGCTTTACCTAGTAATGGTTGGTGTAATACATCCCCTTGAACTATGCTTATACAGTTCTCAGCCCCCTGCCATTTTATCATCTCTTGTTCTATCCTAAGTCTTCGAGCTGATATATCCAGGGCTACTATATGCGTTTTACATCTAGTTAAACTTGCAGCATGTAAGGCTTTACCGCCAGGAGCACTACATAAGTCGAAAACAATACCTCTACCACGTAAACCCAGGTTATGAGCTACTAAAGTTGAAGCACGATTCTGTAGCATATAGTATCCTTGCTCATATAGAGGGTTCCGTGTAAGCCTATCCTTACCTTCCTCCACCAACAGCACATCGGGTATTATGGGGTCTTCGTAGGCGAAGATATAGTACTCTCTTAGCTTATGTTTTAGCGTGCTTCTATTATTAATCTTTAATAAGTTAACACGTATCCACGTAGGTTGAGGACCAGATAAATCACGAATAAACCATCTAAGTTCATATTCATCACGTATAAGCTTACGGTAGGCATAATCTACTATCCATCGTGGAATAGAATAACGAATACTAAGCTCATCTACAATATTCATTCTACGTAGTAATGGTTCAACATCATAGTATCGTAGAATACTATAACACTCACTACGTAACCCAAGTTTACGAAGATACCTCTCAACTCTATCCCTACTAATATCACGATAACGTATCTCATATACTATTATTCGAAGAAGCCATTTACTAAAACAATCTAATTCACTAACCTTTACTCCACAAGCATTTTCAGTGATAAAGTCTAGTAGAATATAATTCCTAAGTACACTAAGTCCAAGAGCCATAAGCATAGGATAAGCATCACGTATAGGACGGTATCGTTTAGAAAGTTGATCCATAATACCCCGATAAGGCTCCATACCTCTTTCAACAAAACATAGCACTTGTGCTAGTAATTCTTCGGCATTGAAGCTTATGGGCTTAAGCACTAGATAACCCCTCTTAAACCGTTACTTTCCTCACCTACTTCTATGATTATACATGGATAAGTACGTAGTGAAGTATTTATCTGGTATCTGTGGGTAATATAATTGTAGGTAAGAAAGTATACCCCTTAAGACTATAGTAGACGAACGTGGCAGAATAACCATACCAGCTGAAATAAGAAGGAAGCTAAAGCTAAGAAAAGGTATTGAACTACCAGTAGAGGTCATGAATGGAGCGATAATACTAAAGCCTTTAAGAAGAATTAGCGCCAGGGATCTCTTAGGAATAGCAGGTCAAGAAGAGGTAAGCATAGAAGAAATAGAACAATCAATAGCATATACAAGTTAAGGTATAGAGAGTACATGTGGTTGTCTATTAAGAGATTTATTGACTCAAACATATTTATCTATGTCTTATCGAAAGATCCAAGGTATAGTACTAGGGCGTTATCAATACTTGTTGATGCTGAGGAAGGAATGTATGAAGCATATACTTCAACTCTAGTAATCTCGCAAGTATTAGCTCATCTCGAAAGAAGACGTAGAGCTAATGCCATGAGAAGATTCCTTGAATATCTGAATGAAGGCTATATAGATATAATAGAGACGAGCTATGAAGATTATAAGGGCTCCCTGCTACTTGCAGAAGAATATGGTTTAGACTATACAAATTTATGAGATGATTTGGTTATAGCTTTTCAAATGAAACGCTTGGGTATAAGTGAGATATATTCTAATGATAATGATTTTGACAAAATACCTGGTATTAGGAGGTTATTCTAGAGATTACCTCTTTAACATGCTAGCTAGCATTATAATTGTTGATATTATTAGTATCCATGCTGATATTGGTAATCCAAGCCAAGCTGTTATGAAGGCTTTTTTAGCTCCATAAATTAATGCAGTATAAACACCTATACCAACGCCTACAAGTAGTGCGGTTATAGCGTATGGGGCTTTACCTTTAACGTTCTCTGGTTTAATCCATGCAGTTATGGTTATTGGTGCAAGCGGTAATAGTATTACTGATGAGAGTACTGATAACTCTACAACAAAGCCAGGTCTTAGCCACGCTATAAACGATACTAATAGTGTCAGTAACACTACTGTAATATAGCCTATCATTAACTCTGCTCTAGGCTTAGGATTGGTAGCTAGCTTGGAATACAGGTCTCTAGCTGCTGTACTTGATAATGTCAGTATTATTGAATCAGCTGTTGAGACGGCAGCTGCAACTACACTTGTAAACACTATGGCACCAAATAATGGGTGCATCAGTTGTAGTAGTGTTGGTGTTACAAGATCACGTGTTTTCACGAGATTAGGGAACACGCCATATAT
>CAYUVB010000005.1:33352-54240 GCA_964448055.1 uncultured Desulfurococcales archaeon
GATGGTAGGAGCAGGAATAGTAGCCATAGAAGGAATACTATGGCTGAAAGAATCATCCATAAGCCTTGGTAGGCGTCAGTTGAAGCTACACTCCATATGCCAGCTAGATAAGTCCATAGGAATATTACTAGTGCTCCAAGTACTATACCAACCCAATACTCTAATCCAATGCCTTGTACGAGGTTTCCTAAACCTACTAGTTGTGCAGTAATATATGGTAGTAAAGCGAATAAGTAGACTATAGCAACTATTATTGATAGAAGTCTTGAACCGTAGAGATCTCCTAGCATTTCTGCAGGACTAATCCAGTTTCTTTCACGAGCCATACTCCAAACACGCTTGGATAATAATGCTAGAAGACTCATGGTGGCTAGAAGGTATAGCAACTCGAATCCAAAAGCACCAACACCTGTTGCATACGCGAAGCCTACCAGCCCTATCATCATGAACGCGCTATATGTTGTTGATGCATAAGTCATGGCTGAAAGAAATCCACCTAAACGATAACCTGCTACAAAGTAGTCACTTGTAGTCTTTATACCACGTCTACGTGAATACCATGCTACAAACGTGCCAACTATGAAGTATAATGCTAATATAATAAAGTATGTTGCAGCATCAGTCATCTATGCTTACCTCGTTACAACGTATTTCTTCTCAACGAAGACTAATGTTGCAACATAATGTAGTAATGCTAATATTAACCAGAATAGGTAAAGAGACCAGTCATGTACATTTCTTAATACAGAATATGGGATAATGTATGCTAATATTATGATCATAATGGTCCATAAAATGTAGATGAAGGTGCGCATATACTGTTCGCACCCCGAACATTTGTTCGGGGGAGAACTGTTTATAAAGATTTTTAACTTAGATTAAGGATACAGTATATCCTGGTGTACTAGTAAAGAGGATAGTATTCGTCTTGAGGCTCCGAGAGAGAATAATAGAATTGCTTGTAAGTAATCCACGTGGGCTAAGACAAGCTGATATAGCTAGGATATTAGGTGCTTCTAGAAGCCGTGTTTCAGAAATTATCCGTGAACTAGAGGAAGCTGGTATTGTCAGGAAGATTAGAGAAGGCGGAATAGTACTTGTACAACTAGTTAGAGTAGGAGATGAGATCGTAAAACAAGAGTATAAGCACAAACTAAAGCTAGGCATAATATGGTCAAGCGAGTATCCATTCATAACTCCATTTGCTAAGAATCTTCGTAACGAGCTTGGAATAGAGCTTGACGTAATAGTATATAGTAATGGTCTTGATGCTACATGGGATCTCGTAACAGGTAGAATAGACTTAGCATTAACGCCAATGATAACCCAGCTACTTTACTCGTCACTAACGAATAGACTTAAGATAATTGGTGGTGGTGCTAGTGGAGGAGCAAGTATTCTACATAATCCATTAGGTAGAGAAGGATATGGTGCATCAACTAAGGCATCAACTATGGATTTACTACTTACAATAGCATGGAGAATGCTAGGCCGTGAGGAGAAGCAAAGAATATACCTTAACAGTGGTGATAAACTTCTAAGAGCGTTACTCAAAGGTGAAGTCGAGTTAGTAGCGCTTTGGGAACCACTAGCTAGTAAAGCAAGATTGCTTGGATACCGTGAACTAATAAATGCTAAAGACTTAGGAGTATCACATTGCTGTACTCTAGCAGCCTTCACATTTCTTGATAGTAGACTAGTTGAGAAAATCTCGAGGATATACCATGAATCCATAACGGAGTTTTTAAGAAACCCAAGTAGGTGGCTTGAATGGTATTCTATTAAAACAGGTATAAGCATGGATGCATTAAAGAATAGTATTCATAGTTATGAGTTCCACGATTATATTGACGTTAAAGGGATGGAGAAAGCGTTAAGAAAATCTGGTGTAAGAATACCTAATCCCTCAACATTAAGAGAAATAATACTAGCCTACTAGGATCCTAGCTATCTGGGGTGTTATGAGGAATACTAGCTTACCTTTCCCTTTATCAACTTCCTCTAGCTCTACACCTGCAACGGCTCCAGCTTTCAATTTAACATTACCACCACCAATGATCTCTGACACTATATTCTCTATGCTAGGTGCATGACCTACAAGTAACGTGTTATCAACTAGCTCTAGCTTTCTAATAGAATTCAAACTAGCTTTACTAGGAGTAAGCTCGTCTACAATCTTTAAATCAACACCATAGAGTCTAGCTATTATTTCGGCAGTCTCCCTAGCCCTAGTTAACGGGCTAGAATAGACAACAGAGGGTTTTACAGGTAAAGCTCTTGCAATGAACTCCACATCTTGTCTACCTTCATCAGTAAGTCTACGATTTTCATCTTTCATACCAGGTTTCTTTTCCTCAGCTTTCCCATGCCTCATGAAAAGTAATAACATAATATTCACCTAATATGTAGTTCTGTATTATGCAGTAATTTAAGCATAATCCGAATAACTTTCAGGGTAGGCATAGTTTGGAGTTCTAAGGGATTCTTTATTAGGTTTAAGGTAACTATATAAGTAGCACAAAGGATCTTAATTAAGTCTTGGTGCTTAGGAATTGCTATTAAAAGACAAGGTTAAGCTAATAGTTACAGCTCATGCAAAGCAGAGAATGAGAGATCGTGGAATAAGCTTTGAGGAGATACTAGAAGCTTTACAGGAACCCGTACAATTAGCATATGATAAGGATAAGGATGTCTACATAGCTGTAGCACATAAGGGTTATGCTGTAGTATACGCCTTCCATGGAAATGTTGTGGAAATAGTTACGGTACTAGGTAAGAAAGAATATGAAGCATTAATGTCTAAGCATGGTGTTAAGAGATATAAGGTTATAGAATAACAAGTTCTAGGTGAGTAATTTTGTTCGGCGATGCCCGTGGTCGTAAAGTTGTCTTAATAGCTCATTGCCTATTAAACCAGAATAGCATTGTTCTCGGCCTTGCACGACGTAAAGCTATGGTTAAAGAATTATTAGAGTTATTTGACAAGTATGGTTTAGGTGTAATACAGCTTCCATGTCCTGAAATACTTCACTGCGGTCTTCGCAGATGGTGGATGACTAAAGAGCAATATGATAATCCTGGTTTCCGTAGCCTGTGTTTAAAGCTAAGTGAGCAAGTAGTCCAATACTTAATAGAGTATCGTAGAAACGGTGTTAAAATCATTGGTCTAATAGGTGTTGCGGGTAGTCCTTCATGTGGTGTAAATACTACTTGTACTGGATGGCGGGGAGGTAGACCTAGTGTAAGATACCCGCTTAAAAGAGTTGAAGGTCAAGGAGTATTCATGGAAATACTATTAGATTCATTGAAATCACGTAACGTGCTACCTAAGGTAGTAGTCGAATACGATTATGATAATGCTGAGAAAAGCCTTAAATTAATAGAATCTGAACTTAAAAAAGCCTTATCAACTAGCTAAGACTTACTATGTAGAATCGTTATAGCTTGCATACTTTAGCGTACACATCTCCATATACATGTAAAGGTATAGGATATTTTTCTACATCTCCAATAATGTACCCTTCTTTAATGTATGCCTCAACTACTTCGCCGAGTACTATGTCATGGTCCCCAGATTCTATTGTATTCCTTAGCTTACATTCTATTACCGCTATACTTTCAGCTATTACAGGAGGACTGGTTCTCCTTGCTTTGATCTTGTTTAATCCAGAGGCTTTTATCTTATCCTTTACATCACGACCGCTTACTGTGCCAAGATAATCTACTTTATCAACAAGATCTACGCCTAAGATACATACATTGAATTCGCGGCTTTCAACTATCTTCTCATATGTATACCTTGAACGAGCAATAGCTACAGCAACTACTGGTGGTCTACGAGATACGGGCATAATCCATGAGGCAGCCATACAACTATAATCATCCATGTCTTTGCCTGAAACAACTACTACAACAGGTCTTGGATGAAGAAGTCTATACCATTTATCTAAGCCAACATTCCTCCACATAGCGATAATCCTCGTGGATAAACTCTTTCCACAAGAGTAAATAACCGTTCCTACCAGCTACCCCTTATATATTTCAAAAGACAAAATTTACTACTAGCCTAGTAGGTGGTAAATTGGTATTATTATTTAACAAGGAAGAGGCCAAGAAACGTCTTCACCTACCATTACGATTCTTAATAAATAAATGGAGAGTACCTAAACCGTTAATAGTGGATGGAGATAGAGACATAGAATACCTCATCAATGCTTTCATAAGATATAACCGTGAATGCGCGCTTGTAAGAAATAGTAACGGTAAAATAATTGGCATAGTAACGCTTTTTGATCTACTGAAAATGTTTGTTCCTAAACGTAGAAGACACTTTATTCTAAGGACACCACGTCTGGTTTTAGAAGGTAAGGTGTTGGTAAAGGATATTATGTCGAGAGGATTAGTAACTATACACTTAGATGATAATTTAGCGGATCTACTAAACACTATGGTACGGTATGAAATATCGCATGTAACAGTAGTAGATGAGAAAGACGAGCCAGTGGCAGTATTATCTAAGAGAATAGTATTAAAAGAGCTACTAGGAATAGAAAAACTTGTAGAAATACATTAAGTTAGCTAACGCAGCATCCCTAGATATAATTGAATACCTCTTTCCGGGAAACACGAGGCGCTTTAAACAATGGTTGAAGAAGCTGAAGCATTACTACATATACTATTGATACTACTTACGGCAAAAGTACTGGAGGAAATAATGTATAGGCTTCATCAACCCCTAGTACTAGGAGATATTCTTGCTGGAATAATTCTCGGGCCAACAATACTAGGCTTAATAGTAGTACCCGAGCACGTAAGAGCAATAGCATGGCTAGGTCTTGTAGTGCTGATATTCCTAGCAGGTTTTGAGTCAGAGATATCAGAGTTCAAACGTTATGGTAAGACAGCGGCCATAGTAGCTCTAGGAGGTGTGCTCACGTCTTTTACTCTAGGCTACCTCTATGGTATAGCTCTAGGCTATGATCATGCATCATCTTTATTTCTAGCAGCAATATTAACACCAACATCTGTAGGCGTTACTATAGGAACCTTATCCTCGATAGGTAAGCTACACTCACGTGAAGGATACGTTATACTAGGAGCAGCAGTAATAGATGACGTTTACGCTGTAATAGTCCTGTCAATAGTCTATGGGTTAGCTACGGGATCTACAAGGCTAGAAGCGTACGCATCTCTAACAGCAGGTATACTCATACTAATCCTAATCATGCTGTTAGTACCAGGGCTCACAGATAAACTACATAACGCGCTTAGGAAGCTTCATGTACATGAAGCACCATTCATATTCACATTGATAATAGGGTTAGCGGTAGCAGTATTTTCGGCACACGTGGGTTTAACACCAATACCAGGAGCATTCATAATAGGCTTAGCACTCTCGAACATGAAGGCGCCAGAAAGAATACGTAAGGATCTAGAAGTATTAGAAGAGGTTATAACACCAATATTCTTCGCCTATGCAGGAATACTATTAAACCCATGGGAGCTAACCAACACTATACAAGTACTACCAGTAGCGATAGGAATAACAGTACTAGGGCTAATAAGCAAGATACTAGGATGTGGACTAGCATCAAAGCTCGTAGGATTGAACTGGTATGAATCGATGATAATAGGATTCGGTATGATGCCACGAGCAGGAGTGGACATAGTAATAGCTGTAACAGGATTAACCCTAGGCTTAATAGACCAAGCAATATACATGGGGGCACTAATGCTAATCTATGTATCCTCTATACTAACACCAGTAACAGTACAATCCATATACCAGAAAATGAGCAAGCAACAAGGTATCAAATAAACTACAATGCTATGGTGAACTATAAAGTAGTCTTATCTCCACATGTCCTAGCCCTATAGCTCTACTACTCCCTACACCCATTATTTTTGCGTGTGCTAGAATATTCTCTACCAGATACTTTAGTCCTTGTATATTGTTCAATAACTCTACGTCCACTTTATAGGTAACATAGCCTCCTAGCCCTGGTAGTTTCTTTCCATCATAAACATATGTTACTACTTTAGCTGTCTCCAACACTCTATATGTCTCACGTAAAACAGCTGACACAAGACCTACTATGGTCCAATAATCAGTATTCCTCCTCCACAGTCTTAGTAATTCACCTATATTGTATGAGAAGACTACTCCTGCAAGAGGAAGAAATCTACCATACCTAGACTTAACCCATGGGTCAACAAGCTTTACAGGCGACTTGAATACTAGTCGTATACCAGTTGCATTGTCTAGTCTAACGTCATGTTCGCTTGATGGAAGCTTATAATTGTAGACTACTTTAACTTGGCTCACAGACCATTTAGCATCAAATAACTCTACGTTATCTAAGCCCATGATACCTTTAAACACTTCCTCTTCCAGCTGTTCCTCAAACCCTACTAGGAAGCAGGCCTCCTGTCCTCCTCTAAGACAAAGCTTGCTTCCACCTAAATCCTTCTTCCATAAAAACCTAGTGCTACCATTACTAGACCTAACATATAATGGTGTTACCCGGATAGGCTTAGGTACATATACCTTAACATTATCGATCTCAAGTACTAGTGGTTTAGAGAAGATGTTCTCTAATACGTTATTAGCTTTCACAAACAAGCTTTTAACAACCTTACCCGTAAAAGGTGGTAAAATAACCCTACGACTAGGTGTAACACATACCTCGAGAAGCATATATCTACGAGGACTAGCAGACAATAACAGCCTATCAATACCGCCATAGAGAACCATCTATATTACTCCCCAAACACCCTACCATAAGTAGAATACATGAGAATACTTAAAGAATACCCTTAATCGTCAACCTTATTCACTCTATAAACACATCCCCTACCTGTAAAGAGGAGTACAGGATATGCAGTCCACGGTTAAACCAAGCTTTATTGTATGGATTTTCACCAGTATATGCAACCTTAACTGTAAGCACTGCTATGCTTGGAGGTTGAAAGGACTAAAAGAACTAGATTTAAGAGAGAAACTAAGCCTAATTAGAGATCTCGCTGAGATTAGTGTAAACTACGTTAACTTAACAGGCGGTGAACCCCTAATACATCCTCATCTTACCTGTATTCTAAAAGAACTACACGGTTACGGAATCATGACTAGTATTGTTACCAATGCTACACGGGTATCCGAGGAAATCGCTAGGCTACTGAGTAAACACTATGTTTACACTTATGTCAGTATTGATGGCCCTAAAGAGATACATGACATGATAAGAGGTCTAGGATCATACGATCAAGCAATAAAAGGAGTTAACACATTACGTGCCCATGGTATACCATTCTCTATAGTCATGGCTGTAAACCGGTTAAACTACGGCTTTGTTGGAGAAGTAGTAGACCTAGCAGTAAAGCTCGGTGCAGAAAGACTAGCACTAATACCAGTAATGCCTTCTGGTAAAGCATTATCTAATGAACTATATGTTAGAAGAGAAGAATACCTAAGAGCCCTCAAGATAGCTGATGAAAAAGCAGATGAACTAGGATACAATATATCATTATGGTGTACACCATTTGCACCATTAGTTATCAGGTCAAAGTATATTAGCTACTATTACTGTAGAACATATGACGTAGTAGACATAGACCCAAGTGGTAGACTACTAGCATGCGATGTAATAGACCTAGCAATATCAAGCATAAAGCTCAACGGCTTCAAGAAAGCCTGGGAAACATACATAAACAATAACATTATAAGAGAACTAGTAAACCCAAAGAAACTACCAGGTAATTGCAGTAACTGTAGTCTAAGACAAATATGTAAGGGCGGATGCTTTGCAAGATCATACCTAGCCTATAGAAAACTAAACGCAGGAGACCCACTATGCCCCAGAGTAGGCCACTTGAAAACTAGTATTGCCAACACCTAAACAAGAATCCACTATACAAACACAATACCTAAGACTAATGTAACTAAGCATTATCTCCACCGTTATCACAGTTAATATTGATATGTATAAATCAAGCCAAGAATATTAAAACAACAATGTAGCTACATTACCACACCATAAACCCCTGCATAAACTAAGCAAAAACAAAACAAAAGAACAATCACTACATATAGAAAACTATCTCTCAAAGAAGAGAATACAATACACATACATTGATGGATAATTAAATACACATCCGTGAGCATATCTAAGCCAAGTAAATCACCATATAAAAACAATCAATGAAAGCTCATCTACCCCATAAAGAGAATACTACAGTTAAACTTAAATAAAACCATAACTACCATTACTATACAGTAGCAAAACCTAACACCAAAGAACTGTGCAATAAAACTACAAAAGAATTGAAAGTCGGTAAGCCACGTTGGAAGCTTCCTTTCACGGCCCTTCCATAAAACTACAAAAGAATTGAAAGTATCAACAAAGTCCTCTATCCTTCTAGAAATCATAGAATCAGATAAAACTACAAAAGAATTGAAAGTTAGCGCTGATAAGAGGGTTGTTATCGCTGGGGATAAGGTAACGTTATAAAACTACAAAAGAATTGAAAGCGTAGCGCTTACTAGGCGGTGGCGCATTTGAAATCCTATCATATAAAACTACAAAAGAATTGAAAGTCACTTCTATGCCAGGCTGGATGTCGTAGACTTCTCGGACATGCTATAAAACTACAAAAGAATTGAAAGATTTTCTGGATTTGTTGCACCATATAAAGTTCAACCTCATTTAGAATAAAACTACAAAAGAATTGAAAGGAGAGAGTACTTGAGAGGAACCT
The DNA here is from genome assembly GCA_964448055.1 of uncultured Desulfurococcales archaeon. Taxonomy (GTDB): domain Archaea; phylum Thermoproteota; class Thermoprotei_A; order Sulfolobales; family WANQ01; genus WANQ01. The sequence continues at coordinate 42,107 of CAYUVB010000005.1, forward strand.
AGACTTCGCATCAAAGGCATAAAACTACAAAAGAATTGAAAGGCATAATACTGCTCATATACTCCCCGTAAAGTAGTAAGCGATTATAAAACTACAAAAGAATTGAAAGTGGCAAACCTATCTATTTGCTCAATCAATGATTTCTCCAACTTATAAAACTACAAAAGAATTGAAAGAAAGCCATCTGACGCCTATACAAAGCAAGTTCTAGTTTAGATAAAACTACAAAAGAATTGAAAGATGCTTGATTTTCCGCCTATAACAGGGTTTTGTTTCCATAGTTTATAAAACTACAAAAGAATTGAAAGATACCTCGTGATATCGAAGCAATGGTATAGACTGGTAGAGTTATATAAAACTACAAAAGAATTGAAAGTGGTAATGATACTGGCACCTTCACTGCCAACAATAGCATACGAATAAAACTACAAAAGAATTGAAAGTTCTATTCCAACTAGCGGTGGAGAAGGGTTTGAAGCCATAATAAAACTACAAAAGAATTGAAAGTCTCACGGTACCTGTATGCTTCAACCAGCTTCCTTTCTAAGATAAAACTACAAAAGAATTGAAAGCGCAGAGACCCGGCGCCACATGGCGCCACAAGCTCTTGGACGCATAAAACTACAAAAGAATTGAAAGGAGAACTATAACAAGATAATGCAGTGCATTGAATCCGAGGCATACATAAAACTACAAAAGAATTGAAAGGTTGAATACTTCGTCCAACTCACTCACCGAACAATAGCTTCCTCAATAAAACTACAAAAGAATTGAAAGAAGAGTGCAGCAGAAGCAGTAAAAGAAGTATTATCACATGAAGGATAAAACTACAAAAGAATTGAAAGTGTAAGCTCTTTCGGCTCAGTAGTTTCAGCCGGAATTGACTTATAAAACTACAAAAGAATTGAAAGTCTTTACTGAGGACTCAAACATTTCCTCGGGTAATGCTAGTGGCTATAAAACTACAAAAGAATTGAAAGTGATAATAGAATCTAACGAGACCAATAGTTATATCAGTTACAGCATAAAACTACAAAAGAATTGAAAGCATGAGCTGCATAAGCAAATGGAGCACCAACTGCAGCGTAGATAAAACTACAAAAGAATTGAAAGTGATATAGAGCTAGCACGTACATTCGTGCACTTCTTGGATATAAAACTACAAAAGAATTGAAAGGATCACGTGGCTCCAAGGAATCGATTGGGGTGGAATAGGACAATAAAACTACAAAAGAATTGAAAGAAGAATAAAAAAGGGCGTAAAAAGGAAAAAAAGAGTTTTGGTTTATAAAACTACAAAAGAATTGAAAGTGAAGTGCCCATTAGCATCAGTAGTTAGACCTGATGGTGTTATAAAACTACAAAAGAATTGAAAGTCTTCATCACTAAAGACTATGCTTGTAAACAGATCACGCTTAAATAAAACTACAAAAGAATTGAAAGCTCTATACTATTGCATGAGGGAATATAAAAGGCTATGCCTATAAAACTACAAAAGAATTGAAAGTTGATCACTACCTCAAGGTGAAGAAGCCATTAAGGCAAAGAATAATAAAACTACAAAAGAATTGAAAGAACAGATACTGATAGGTCTGTATTCAGGAAGGGGACAACAGGCTACGATAAAACTACAAAAGAATTGAAAGCTCTTTAGCTTCAGCTAGGAAGCTTGTTAGCTTATCCTTGCCCTATAAAACTACAAAAGAATTGAAAGTACTGCTAGTTGGAATACTAATGATGTTCAGAAGGTGATACAATGGAATAAAACTACAAAAGAATTGAAAGACGGGATGCATAAGAATACCTAACACCACAATAGCATATCTGTTATATAAAACTACAAAAGAATTGAAAGAGAGCCTGGGAGAGCAACCTTTCAGCAGACAAAATATCTCTCTTATAAAACTACAAAAGAATTGAAAGTTACAACATCGAAACCATAGAGGATAAACAGGAGAATAGATAAGATAAAACTACAAAAGAATTGAAAGGAAGATGGTAGTACAAGTGATGGCTTTATCTATGAGCTTGTAGGTAAATAAAACTACAAAAGAATTGAAAGTATCTTGTATAGTTCATCTGGTAGGTCTTTGAAGAATAGGTCTAGCTTATAAAACTACAAAAGAATTGAAAGACAAGACCGTAGACCAGGGACTTAAGGTTGAACTTGAAGCTAAATAAAACTACAAAAGAATTGAAAGCACTGTTATCGATTTACCTCCTAGTAGACTTGATAGAATACTATAAAACTACAAAAGAATTGAAAGTATAATGAACTCCTCGTAGAACGATATACTCTCTAAGATTACTTCCCAATAAAACTACAAAAGAATTGAAAGAACCTTATCGTTATGGGACACTACCATATCCTTGGATGGGGTAATAAAACTACAAAAGAATTGAAAGCATATAGAGGGTTTAGGTCTATTTCATGGATTTTGTTTTGTATAAAACTACAAAAGAATTGAAAGTACCCTTCTCTACAAGATATACTAAGGTATTATACGCAGCATAAAACTACAAAAGAATTGAAAGGCATCTTCGCTAACAGCTAGAGTAATGTATGCAGTTGCACTAAATAAAACTACAAAAGAATTGAAAGGGGAACAGGCATTATAGACACATATCACGTATTGGTAACATTAGATATCTTATAAAATTGTAAAGGATTAGGAGTGCTTGTCTTGATTATTATTTGATAATTTGTTTCAGTTCGTGTAGAAATCATAGTTAATGAGATGTTTTAATCGCACCATGAAGTACAAAATACTTAAATAACAACTAAGACAGGGTAATAGTTGATGGCGGGGCGATGAACCAGCGCTGTGGGTACCTGGTTTGCCACGCTAAATGGTTCGTTGGACCACACCCTCTTACTCTATATAGGCTTGGGTGAGCTTTGCCCTCTTTCTGCTTCCCATAATACTTCATGGCTATAGAGATGTGCTATAGATAATGTAACGTATTGATGATAATGTTTATTAGTTTTCTCTAGACCTATAGGTTATGGATATGCCGTATCTGGAGGCGGAAACTCTAGTTGCGGGAAGTTTTCGTAGATAGGGCTGTGGAGTTAAGTGTTCTTGAGAGGGAGTATAAGAGTAATGGGTTCCGCCTAGTTGTTGTTTATGGTAGGAGGAGGATTGGTAAAACCTATCTGCTAAGGTTCTTTACTAATGGTAGAGATAGCATCTATTTTACTGCTATTGAGTCCTCGAAGGAGATATTGTATGAGGAACTCTCACGGATTATATCTAGAAGGTTTAACGTCAATGTATTATTTAATAGGATTGACGATGTTTTAGACTTTATTAGAAAGAATACTAGCAGTAGAATAGTACTTGTACTAGACGAGTTCCAGTACCTTGTCCGTGCTGACCCTGAGATTCCATCTAGGATCCAGAGGTTTATCGACGAGAACCCTGGTGTAAGCATATTGTTGATTATATGTGGTTCAGCTGTATCATTCTTTGAGAAAGAGTTGCTTGGCTATCGTGCACCATTGTTTGGTAGGAGGACTGCTACTTTAAGGCTGAGGCCTATGAAGTTCCTTGACGTATGGTGCTTCTACCCTAGATATAATGCTGTTGATGCTTTGAGAACTTACTCTATTTTTGGTGGAACACCCGCCTATGCTAGATACGTTGATGACTCCAAATCCGTGATAGACAATATAGTTGAAAATGTTCTTAAGAAAGGATCCTATCTCTACAGTGAGGCTATAGACCTGCTTAGACAGGAGGTTAGAGAGACATCAACCTACTCGTCAATACTAAATGCTATTGCACTAGGCTATACTAAGGTCTCAGAAATAGCTAGCCTAGCAGGAATATCATCTAAAACCATATCAAAATACCTACAACTACTGGAACAACTAGACATTATTGAGAGAATAAGATCCCTTGGTAGACGTGGTGGTGAGGCAAGGGTAGAGATAATCGACCCATACTTCCTCTTCTGGTACAAGTACGTTAAACCAAATCTAAGCTACCTAGAGCTGGACATAGTAGACCCCGTTAAGAAGAGGATAAGAGAGGAAATAGACCTACATGTAGCCCAAGTCCTAGAAACACTTGCTCGAAGAGAACTAGTTTACGATATACTAGTACCCAGGATCACTCCATTAAAACTAGTTGAAGTGGGTAAATGGTGGTATAAGGGTGAAGAAATAGACGTAGTAGTAAGAGGAAAAGAGAAAACCGTGTTCATAGAGGTAAAGTGGAGTGACCTAGACCTAAGAGAAGCTGATAGAATACTAGACAAACTAGAAGATAAGGCACTAGATTCAAAGCTCATGAAGCCGCAGAACTACTACGTAGTCATGGCGCGGAGTATAAGTGGCACGAATAAACCAGTAGAGATCCAGGATAGTAGAGTATATGTGGATTTATCTAGGATACTAGAACAATTATCTCCAGCTAAGAAGAAATAATAGTATAGCTATAACGTGCTCTCTACTAGGGTCTTCACCAGCTGGAATAGCTTCCTATTTCTTACACGAACCTTGATCTTTATCCCTTCTCCTTCAAGTAATCTGTAGTCTCTTATCTCCACATCCTCCACACCTGGCACGGTTATCCTTGCACTCTTGTGTAGTGCTAAACACTCTATGATCTTGGAGAACCTTGTCTCCTCCAACTTGTTAGTCTCCTGATCTTGTTCTACTAGTACTGTGTCTACACCCATAGATTTTACTAGGAGTGCTAGATTCTTATCGCCTGTGACCATGCACACGCATTTTCTCTCCGACTTCAACCTCTGAGCATACCTTGCTATTGCTTGATCCCCTCTCTCACGCGAAATCATGCTTGTCAACCCATGCCTCCATAATTCCACCAGCCCTAGCATCCTAGGAACATGTGTTTCTAATGCTCTCCCCTTCGCCTCTAGAAACAATGATAGCTCAGACATTACTGGCGGTGGTATCTCCAATAAATTCTTAGGTGTATACACTATTATCTCATCCAGTAACCCCAGCATCAATATGTTAGTATCTATCACTATACTACATCCACGGTTAACACATTCCTCAAAGGGTCTCTACGTCCATTCTAACTGGTTTACCACGGTCAAGACACCACTCCAGATCACTTATACTACAAGCCCATTTCCTCCAATCACCATAGGCTTCCTCAACCTCCTCTACAACTGGCTCATACCTTACATTCAATACAGCTCTAGAACCACAAGCTCTAACCTATCTTCTCATCCGCTTGCATAATTGGAGCCCTAGGTTTACTGGTATGCTTCCATATAGCATTGGTTACCTCCTTTAACTACAAGGTCTACCGAGTAGACTACACTTACAAGATGCTCCTCTATACTACCTAAGTCCTCTTCCCTTAAGGGGTACTTTGCTAGTGCTGAAGCACCAATGACTATCACGATCCTTCCTCACATACCGTGTAACTATCTCTCTCGGGACCTCAGGTAGCTGTTCTACAACCCTATGTACCTCCTCCAACACCTTCCTCCTATGAAGCTCCTCAACTCTTTCCTCAAGAAACCTCCTAACCTCCTCACTCCAGTTAATATTACCCAAGGAATCCATTTTCTCCCTAAGCCTACGTGGTATATGTATACCTATAATAACACTCAAACTATGACATAATCTAGAACTAGGTTACATGGTAAATATATGTTGCGTAGAATATTATCAATGCATATAAAGTATTACTTGGAGTATATGGGTTGGAAAACGTTAACTAGGCCGGGTTCATGGTTATAGTTTTCTTAGCTGTCAAGACAAAAGTCTATCTTACTTCTATTATCCAGTATTTTACTATAATGTATTCTATGGTTTCTGATGACTTGTTTGAGGTGGTGGTACTTGTATGAATATTTTCTGTATCCTTATGGCATAAGTTGATAGTAAAGCATAACCGCTTGGTGCTCCTCTCAGGGTATTATAGTGTTCCTGTAATCCTATTGCTTCAAGGCTTTGTTTATCGCTTCGGAAGGCTATCTTAGTATTAGTCAACTGTATCACTAGACTGTTTAGGTCTTGGGGCTGATGTGTTGCAAATATTACTCCCATTCTCCTTATTCTTCCAAGCCTTGTCATTTTGTTTACCATAGATTCCACTAGATCCTTACTAAAAGCTTCACGTGTTGACTGTGGGAAATAGTTGTGTGCTTCATCTACAAGTATTATTGTTGGCTTCGTCTCTACTCCTTCCCTTAAATACTTATCCTTCCACTCAAATATTCTTTCAAGAATCCTATAGACTACTACAGTTTGCGTATAGGGTGATGAAGCATACATATTAGCCCATCTAAGATCAACTACTAGGACATTAGCATACCTATTGAATAACCAGTCATAGTCTGGCTCAGCTATCCATAGTATGGGTCTATCTAGTGGAAGCCTATGTGAGATCCCTTCTCTTACAATCCTGTTGTCAAATAATCCTGTTCTCTCAAGGATTATTAGTCCTCTTAGAATATTCTCTACCGTACCCCTATGTACCTTAAGGTCTTTAGCTATGTGTTCTAGTCGAATACTATTACTTATTACTTCTCTAAGTGTTTTACCAGGTGTTTTCTCTAGTAGTTCTGTAAGGAATAATCTTGCTTGATCAGTAAATACTGGAATAAAGTCTCCTAGCTGGCTTCTTACATCTAGGTATCTTAGACCCCAAGGTATTAGTGTTAACCATAAGCACCTACCGCTACTATCCTCTAATTTCACGTCAACTGTTTCCAGGGCTAGGTTTACATTATCGATATCCTTAAGTGATGTATTGATTTCTCTTATCCTAAGGTCTCTAAAAGTTCTTCCAATGTATTCTAATATGAGTTTCTCTCCAAAATCCTCTGCTATCTTATCGATATCCCTACTTAGATTCATATCCTTTACTAGCTGTTTTAATAAGGTGTTAGTGATCGGTGTTATAACTGTAAGCTTATCCAATGGAGTATATAGCTTGTCTTCTCTTCCAAGCTCGGGATTCTCTTGTATTATTGATAGGTAGTCTCCCTGTAAATCAAATGCTATTACAAGTGGCTTGACCTGTAGATACTCGTAGTGTATAGATAATGCCATGTTCTTGAGGAATACCGTTTTACCACTACCTGTTGTACCTATAACAAGTAGGTGATGGTATAATGCCTGAAGAGGAAGCCTAACATCAACATCTCTTCTAATACTACTGCCTGTTACCAGATAGCCTAGTAGTACTCCCTGTTCCGGTATACCAAGTAGTTTCTTAATAATCTGTGACCTAGGTACTATCACAGGTGAACCTGGTTCAAGAGGTGTTACTGGTGGCTGTGGTTCACCTATACTACCATCGTCATCAATTCTTGCTTCAGCTAATAGTTCTACGTGAAGTATTAGAGGTGTTTGAATAGTTGAAGGATCCTCTATCATAGTGGTTACAGGGATGTTCATTGCTGATAATAGGTCTTCTCTACGATAACCCACAATACTAGCAAGTACTATACGCTTCGATAAGGGGTTGATTATTCCTAGAATAGAGCCTATTCCTAATACTTCGCTTCTACTTAAGCTATACTCCATGTAGTCACTAAACCCTACATCGATTGCTACGATACGCTTAGATTCTTTAACCTCGACTGGCTGAATTCTAGCAATACGTCCAATAATTCTACCATCAGCTGATAACTCTAGTGCAATCTTCCTAGCAGAGTCTAATGCCTCCCTAAGCTTACTGATTAAATGTTCAGCCAGGGTTCATCTCCTCTATAAACTATTCTTTTAGTTCCCTTAAAACATCAGTTATCTTAGCGTACTCATCGTATGCAAGACTTATTATGGGTGAGAGTCTTTGATACATCAACATATATAGTAGGGCTGTTAGCCTACGAGAAGCCTTATCAACAATCTCTAAACCTGCTGGTATTCCACGTAGGCTTAGAGATGACACTAGCATGTTGATTATGGACTCTATCTCGCTACTCCATTTCCTCCAATGATCATATAATACCTCTATTCGTGCAATCTGGTATCCTCGTGGAGTCTTCCTAGCAATATACCAGTACACCTTATCTCTAAGTACATGTTCTAGGTCGCCATGCTTACCTGTATATCTTAGCAGGAATGGGCCTAGGATAACAGGCTTCATTAGTGGAGGCTTAACCATGGCTTCAACAATATACTCTACTAGTAATGGGTCAGTTATAGTACTGGATGCATGTTCTCCTCTTAGTCCAAGAAGACTTAGTAGTTCATTGCATCTTACTAGTTTCCGACTATACTCTACTCTCTTAACAAACCCTATAATCGGGAAGTAACTCTTGTTTATCATGTCAATCCTATACTTGAACAACTTCTTGAATACTTCAGCATATCTACCATGAATACTACCTTCATAGAATAGTATTCTAGGCGTATAGTATAGTGGGCCATCAATTACTACTCCATCCACATTACTATTCTCTATGATTCTCTGTAACCCATTATTCTCCAAGTTTAATCTCAGCTCATCTCCTATATTATCATCCTTGTATTCTAGATCATAGTATTCCCCTACAATATTCTTAACAACTAGGAAGCCAGGATTGTTCTCCTCAATGAATTCTAGTATTTGACGAATAGACTTAACGCCAATAAAACCAGTACGTGCTTCACCAGTTATAGACGGGATAAAACCAATACTACCACTAATATTAAATGCCAACCCTGATACTATGAATCTCATAGGGTTAAAACCAATACCACGAGAACTAGAATCAAGAAAGCCTAAAACACCCTTATACCCATAGCCAATATTATCCTGTACCCGTATAGGATTATCTTCTAGAACACTAGACCTACCTGAAACCTCAACATATTCATCTAAGCTCCTATTAACTCTGTGAACAATAACACTATTAAGAGAAAATTTGATACGCTCAACTAGTTCAGCAATAGAGTTAACTACATCAACAATATTGGTAGCCAAAACCTACCCAGACCCTCATAGTAGTAATCCTAGGTAGTGAGACTAATAAATAAACCACATCGTAGAGAACAACCTAGTAAAAGCGATAAGTGTAAGCTACGTTATTATCTAAAATTGTCTGGAAAACTTAGCTACCTACATTATAGGCTTATTAAATACTAAGTAGTCTTTCAGTTCTTTTTAGTTTAATTGAGGGAACTGTGGGATTTCTTGCGTTGCTATTCTTGTTTTACCTGTATTTAAGTTTAATGTATAATTCTCTATCTTGTAACTAGTTGCTTTTGCTTATTGTATATATGTCTTATGTGTGCACTAGTGTTGTGGTGGGAGCAGTGATTGCCTTTTATGTTTTTGGTGTGGTGTTTGTATCTGAAGGTGTAGAATCAAGTATATTTATCACAGCTATGTCTCATTGGATAGAATTCTGGGTGCACTCGGGTGTGCCCGTGTACGTAGTGATATGAGCTATGTATGGTTGGGGTTGTTTTTGGGTTCAATGTTTAATAGCTTTGGGTTCACATTTTTTATCAAGGGTATAGATTGTGGCTGAGAAAGACTTTACATTAACTATTCCTAGTAGGCTTGTGAAGAGAGCCCGAGAACTTGGTATTGATGTGGTGTCGGTGATTCTGGATGCCTTGGTTAAGGAGTTGAGACTTGACCCGAAAGATGAAGCTGAAGTATACTTAGAACTTGCTGAGAGATATCTAGAGGAAGCAAAGGAGTATATTGTAAAGGGTGATCCAGTGCAAGCTTCTGAGAAAATGTATAAGGCTGTAGAGGAGTCTCTGAAAGCTCTTGCACTAATATATAGGACGCCTGAGTACGAGAAAGCCTTAAGGGAGGGTAGGTGGTGGACTCAGCTTTTAGGGAAAACAGCTCGTAGGCTCTCAAAGATCTTGGGTGAACCTAGAATAATAGATACGTGGAGTAGAGCATATGATGTACATGTATGGGGCTTTCATGAAGCTAAGTACTCAGTAGATGATATAAGAGAAGACTTAGAATGCATTGAATGGCTATTAGAGTACACTAAGAGGAGGATAAGAGAGGTCTTAAAGCATTAAAACCATGTCTTATATGGTCTACACTACATATGGCTTCCTAGACATTTACATAGCTTGCTGCTTTTTCCTAGATTCTCTAGAGTCTTCATCAACTTATTATAATCGTATATTATCTCCACGATTTTGCATTCACCGTTTTCTTCAATTACCCTAATACTGTTTAATATGTTAAAGTTTAGAGCTGCATGTGCAGCGAAATTTCTGGGGTCAGCAATCTTATTGGAGTGTCCATCGCCTAAGAATCCTTTACTTTTCCTCCAGTATTCTTCTAATAATCTGTTATCTATTACTTCTTTACCTGTCTCCCTGAATACTTTGCATGCTATTTCTGTTAAATCTGATGCTTCCTCTACTACTATTTGCTTTCTATCCCAGTAGCCGCTTTTCTCCAATATCTTTCCCATGTGCTTGGCGAACTCCTTCAAATACTCTGATTGTGCTAGTGTTTCGAACTCTCCCATGTATTTTCTTAGGAAATCTAGTATAGGTACGTACTCAGCTGGTATCATGGATATATTTTCCTCATATACAACTTCACGGTTCTTAATACATGGTTTAAACCATGGAGTATTGTAATCTAGTTTAGGGAACCTATTTAGTATATCATATATGTTCCTTATTGTAAACGGTATGCTTTTCCCATTAGATAGCTTGCTATTGTTATATATTAATCCTAGGAGACCCGTTCTTGATGCCTCAACCATACATGTGATCTTGTCGATTACTTCTACATATTCCTGATTACTACTACTCTGTCTCCTTAAACCCTCCAATAGTTTATTTAATTGTTTCTCATTGAGGTATCTCATTGAGTTTAAAGCTCTTAAAAAGTCTATTACTTGTTGTAGAAGTGATATATCGTGTATGTATAGTTCAGGTACCCCGTTTACTGGCTTAGGCTTTTCGGAGGGGATACACGTACTGGTTTTCCTACCTAGTGGGTATGGTTCAGAATTAACTATGAATACACTCTTATTATATACTATTGATGCTGCTATCGTAGCGTAGAGTACTGCTATTGTTAGTATGTTTAATCCATGTGTTGTATCAAGTGCTATTACGCTTGGATTGAAGTCTTTTATATTTTTCACTATGTTACGGTATGCTTCAACGAACATCTTAACTATGTCTCCTCTAAAAAAGTAGCCATAATATTCTCCTATACCTGGAACAACTCCTACGTGTATATCGTTAACCCATTCATTCTTCTTCTCTAACCCATTACACCTAGTAGTATCTAGTAATGTTTTCTTGATACTATTGAACCATTTCTCTACGCTTCCTCTTATATCGCTACCACTAGGTTTTATAACCGTATCAGAGCCTATTACAAGTAATTGAGTATTAGATACCATGTCATGTGATTTAAGTAGGAGATAAAGTGTGAGAGAGCTACTACAACCAATACAACAGTTATCGAGAACTATGCCCCCTATCCTAACATTCCTCATGCAATACCTTGCTTCCCTCCATTGCGGAGGATAACCCCATGGAGCTACAATTAATACCTTAAATCCAGAACGTTTAGACATAACCATAAGCCCTCTAAAAATATTATGTTCTCTATACTAAAAAATCCTTCCTAAAAACATAGGTATTACATTAGTTCAAGGACGACTCATTCTATCCTATATTGTGTTAGACCTTAAATCTATTTTAACAACGATAACGTTAGCTTTATGATAAGTTAAGGTTCACAATGGTAAGGTTAACTATGATCATTATAGTAAAATGTCTTTTTCTATTGTTTCATGCTCTCGTCTGCTTGGAAGCTGTAGATACTTTTATGTGATCTTTATCCTAGGTTTTCCCTGTAGGTATTTTTGCGCTGTTTTCTTGTCTACTATGTGGAATTCGAAGAGGTAGCTCCACTCTATTCCTTTTTCTTCTAGTATTTCTCTTATTCTTGCCTTCTTTTTTGCTAGCTCATAGGCGTTTCTGGGAGGGTTTTCACATACTATTAGTACGTCTATGTCGCTTTTAGCGGTAAGCCTGTTCTCGGCTGCTCCACCTATCACGTATGCGTTACAACCTGGTAGGATTTCCCTTATAGCATCTCTAAGTATGCCTATATACTCTCTCCACCTCATAAGCATCCTTAGTCTTTCAACCATGTACTTACTACTCAAACCTCTTTCACCTTGGAAGTTATTTCATCTAG
>CAYUVB010000006.1:0-10757 GCA_964448055.1 uncultured Desulfurococcales archaeon
GGCTCAATAATAGCATAACCGTTTTCTTTGATACGATATGCTTCCCTAAACATTTTTGGGATAACTATTTGGCCTTTAGGACCGACCTTTACTTTAAGTCTAACCATGGGTTACACTAGGTATAACTGTGAGTTATACCATATAAATATTGTTAGCAAAAACCATAGGGACCATAATAATTATAAAGTAATACAAATAATACGGGTAATATCCTTAACGTGAGACTAATTCATGCTTAATAGCTTATTCTTATTCTAATACTACACTAAAGATTTCCTTTAATTTTGTCATCATAGATGAATAAATTTATGGTTAATCATCTTTCCCAGTAATCCATTTGTGGAAGAGTTCTTCTGCCTTCTTCTCAGCTTTCTTATACTCATCGTCTTTAAAGAATAAGCCGTTTTCTGCAAACAAATCATCTGTTACAAATCGCCAGCGCATCTCTTCTAAAATAAATTCTCCTTTCTCAGTAAATCCTTTAAGATAACCTACCTTACCTTCCTTTAAATCGATAACGTAGAGACCACGTTGAGCAATCATATCCCCTTCAGCTATCATGAACTCCCATGGATCTTCCCATCTCCATCTAAGGTATAGAGTATAAATTTTACCATTACATTTTATTCTTCTATAACACTGACTTGGACACCATGCTAGCTCCTCTACCCATTCTTCATCTATCCATCTACATTTCACTAGTCAATCACCACATATACAGCTATCCCCTATAGCAGTAAAAAGCTATTTAAAGTGCTACATACGTGCCGTATTAGGATAGAGTCATAGTTAGTGCCTTATTATTTTAAATTTTCAAGACATGTAGATTTTCGATGAAAACATCCTACATAGATGTAAATAATTGTATTTTATAAGAAAAGAACATCTATAAGTGAACATAATTTGTGATCTGAACTATAATAATATTTTTATGTAGCATACATGATATGTTAGATAGGTGTAGTAGATGTCAGTAGTTTCAAGAATAGGTAAGAGATATACTATAGTTATTCCGAAGGAGATCCGCGAGAAGGTTCGTTTAAAGGAGGGTTCTATCGTCATCATCAGAGTCGTCGATGATAAAATAGTTATTGAGGCTTTACCTGATGATCCATTTAAGGTTCTAGAAGAGGTTATTGGTGAACCCTACCGTGAGGAAAGTGATGAAAGGAAAGCTATTGAATGGTTGATGAATCATGCCGGTCGTTGATACGGAGCTATTATTTCTATTAAATCCAAGGGATCCTAGACATAGCTTTGCATTGAAGATAATTGAGCAATTGAAGGGTGAATTGTATGTTCCTGATACAGCTATTCTAGAATTTGAGGTAACTCTAAGATCACGTGGTAGAAGTATTTCACAGATAAGGAGAGCATTGGCAAGCATAAAGAAGATATTAATTGACTATAATATTCACGAGGTTTCTACCCTAAGTACAGATACATTATTACTTCACCTAGACTTCATGGAAGAGTATGGTTTAAGTTACTTTGATAGCCTAATAGCAGCGTCGGCAATAATAATTGATGGCGTTATAGTATCCGATGATAAAGCCTTTGACCGTGTTAAAGGATTAAAACGAATACCTATAACAAGCGGACATAAACCTCCAAAATAGGATAATCAGTTACCTTAACATAAATTGCTGAATTCAGTAGAATTTTAATATTAAATCCTTTACCTGATATGCTTGTACTTCTCCCTTGAATCCTTTACTTATTGTACCTTCTGGGTCATATATTGTCAGTACTCCGTGCCAGTCGTGTACTGCGTCATCGGGTCCTCGATCGTTTTCTGGTAGATAGTTTGTTGACCATCCAAGTGTTCCAGCACTTCTCCAGTATAGGTTATCGAAGTATACTATGAGGTCCGGTGGATCACCGTTTACCTGAGGGTATAGTTCCTCGGGTTTATAGACTTTTGTTTCCCATTTTTCTCCATTGGGTCCTGTTATCTTCTGTAGTTCTCGTGCTAGTTGTTCTCTTATGTCTTCGTAGTCTCTTGGGTCTACTGTTCCATGTGGTTCTCTTCCCTTTAGGTTTATGAATATGCGGGCATAGTATCCTCCCCACCCCCACGCTATTGTCTTTGACCAGTCTACTTCCAGGTCTTTGAGTTCTACCCCTGGTTTCTTGGGTTCCTTCCTTATTTTCAAGTAGCCTTGTTGTATTAGCCATTGGTTTACTGTGAATGCTCCCTTCATCCTCTTTGCTCCATGATCTGATAATATTATGATTACTGTATCCCTGGGTATTTTCTCTAATAGCTGCTTTAATTCTCGGTCTATTAGTTTATAGTATTCTCTTATCACGTTCTCATACTTGTTCCCTGGCTTATACTTATGGTGTTCTGGGTCCATGAATCCCCAGAAAGCGTGTTGTACACGGTCTACTCCTATTTCTACGAACATAAAGAAATCCCACTTCTTGTTCTCAGCAAGATATCTTAATACCTTGAAATGTTGTTGAGTCATTTCCCATAGTTCTCTTTTTACTCTATCTCTATCCTCTGATCTAAACACCACGTCGAATACGTATTCTCCTACCAGCTTCTCTATTTCTTTTTTAAGTATCGGAGGCCAAGTGTAATTTGATTCCGGACCTGGTGTTATGAAATCTGTTACAAGGTATCCTTTCAATGGTTTAGGTGGGTAGGTCGGTGGTACTCCTACAACTATGCTTCTATATCCTTTCTCCCCTAGAATATCCCATATGGCTGGATACTTTATCATCCTAGAATTAGCTATATAGAACTCATGGTAAGCTCCAGGTTTTCGGTGACGAAATCCATAGAGACCTAACTCGCCAGGAGTTTTACCCGTAACCATCGAGATCCATGCTGGAATAGTTATTGGTGGATGCGTACTTCTCATAAGGTATCTTTGGCTATCCTCTACTAATGCCCCGATAACCTCTAACTCATCTTTTAGTTCTTCATATAATAGCTTGGGTGGAGCTGCATCAAGACCTATAACCATAACCTTACGTACCATGACTTAATACAGCCTCTACATTATAGGTTAAATGTGTGTACATTACACCTAACTCACGGTTAACCTATATATCTTACTGCATTGATATTTATATTCGATTTATTTAACAACCACTCTTAGCAGAGGGACTAGTTGTGGCTATATATAAGGAATTTGCTAAGAAATACTATGAGATAGCTAAACGTGACATTGATAGAGCAATTGAAGCTTTCAATAAGGGCGATTATCCAGAAGCGGTATTCCATGCTCAACAAGCCGTAGAGAAGGCAGTTAAAGCTATGCTTGAAGCAAAGAGGAAGTACGTATATAACCATGGACCAGCATTGTTATCATTTTTTGAGGAGACGTTTGCTAATGAGTGGATAAAAGATTTCGACCTGGTAGCAGAAGCATTAGACTATTTATCTGGCTTCTATGCAAGCACGCGTTATCCTAAATTAGTTGGTGATAAAGTTTTAGCACCGTGGGATATAATAGGCCGGGATATAGCAGTAAAAGCACTAGAGTATGCTAAACAAGTGATCCTAATTGCTAAGAAATACCTTAAAGAAAAGGGTATTATCAACAATAATTAGTGCTAGAAATGATGTAATTTCAATAATATTATTTGGTAGCACCATATATATGGGCCGAGGAAAAGATCTAGACATAATAGTCATTGTAGAGAAGTATATTAAAGATCAGGTAAACGACTCCATAGACTTAAGATTAAGAGTCAATAAAGAACTAAGATATAAGATAGTAGTGGATATACATGTCTTCACTATTAATGACTTTAAAAACAATCTCAAACCCGGAACATTTCTCTCAGGAATTGCACTAGGTTATGAAGTACTATATGACAAGAGCAATGGCCTAATAAACAAGCTAATAGAGAATATGCTAGAACTACTTTCAAGAGACAAATACACATTAGTAAATAGGTATGGGAAATGGCAATTAAACATACATGCACAACACATGCTAAGGAGGATTAGGAGCCGAATTGTTGAATAAGACCTTAATCCATGCCTGCGTACTCATATATCTTAAGGTAAATGCTACCTAGCGAGAAAACTGTACGTTAATTACAATATAATACCCGTATCTAGGGATATAATATAAGAATAGAAATTAATAGGATCCTACGTCAAGTAATTACAATAAGTATTAGGCGACTATATTCTAGAATGATGGTTTAATGTTTTCTGCTATTTGTTGGGCTATTTCTTTTGCTTCTCTTAGTTTTTCTTGGTGTTGTGTTAAGAATTCCTCTAGTAATTTCGCTGCTTCTCTTTTGCATTGCCCACATAATCTTTTTCCTGATCTACATTCTTCGTATATTTGCTTTAGTTTATTGTCGTCTTGTATTAGGTGGTAGGCGAATAGTTCGAATACTACGCATTTCTCTGGTTGTCCTCCAAGTTTTCGTTGTTCTTCTGCTGTTGGTCTTCCACCTGTTAATGCTCGGTAGACTTTTCTCTTAGCTTCCTCGATGTCGTCTGATAGGAATATAGCTGATTCTGGTCTGCTACTACTCATTTTTCCTCCATCAAGTCCTGTCATGAATCTATGATAGGTTGATGCTGGTTGTTTTAATTGTATTTCGTTAGAGTATCTTTCTACTAGATCTCTTGCCAGCCTTAGGTGTGGGTCCTGGTCAGCTCCTACAGGTACCAGTACTGCCTCGTAGCCGCCCATTTCCGGGTGTGTTAGGAAGGTTACATCTGCTACCTGGGTTAATGCTGCCATTATTTTTGCTGGCTCTATACTACCATATATTGCTTCTAATTCATTGAATGTTATTTTTCTCGAGAACAATTGTATTAGCCTATAGTATTCTGGTCTTTGTGCTGTTTGGAAATAGAATATTGTTTTCTCCGGGTCTAGTCCAAGAGCTATACCGTTAGCTATGTACTCCTCTATACCTATACGTATAACCTCTTTCCTAGGTATCCTGCGTACTGCATATGCTTCTGCATCAGCTATTAACATGTAGACGTCTACCCCTAGCCTCTGATAGTAGACTAGTTGTTCTACAACCATTTTATGACCTATATGGAATCTACCACTAGGCATGAACCCTGTAAGAATAGCAACTCTTCTACCTTCACGGTATAGTTTCCAGAACTTATCGAAGTCACGGTGCCCGAAGATAATTCCACGGGTCATGTATCTATGGGGCTTATCTATTAGGTGGAGAACTTCTTTGAAGGGCTTTATTCCGAAGTACTGGAATAATTTCTCGTATTCACGTATAATCATATGTCCCCAAGGATCAATTCTCAGCTCCACAAAGATGGACCACCTATCCTATGAAGATAGTTCTTTAACGTTCAACGGGAATAGTTTACGTAGGTATAAAATAAGACTTACGCAACATAAATTTTACATAAGCTTACAAAGACCCTATAATGATTCTAAGACTTCTCTTATAACTTCTAGTACGTCTTGAAGTGCTTGTTCTAGGATTTCGCAGTCAACGGTTAATGCTACTACTTCCTTCTTTCCTCCTACCTCGTATTCTCTAAGTAGCAACAATGATAGTATAGGAGATAGGTCATATCTCCAGCTACGTATATAGACATGGCATGGGCCATCACCTAAGTGCTTGAAAGCAACTACAACTACATTATCCTGGTGTTTTAAGGCAAGTCTTCTAGTAATAGTTGAAGCAATGTAGTACTTTGACTCAACCCTATATACAAGTACATTACCTAGTGTCATATCTGGACCAGATTCTATGATTTTATCAACTTCTTCATCTATGATATTCTTCTTTCTAATCCATTCCTTGTCTTCTAGCGCGTCATCCAGGTTATCTCCATACGATATTAGCTTATCTACTGCTTTAAGTATACCCTCATAATCGCCCAAGCGATAATTCGAGTCTACTAGTTCTACTAGTCCTATTATCCTATCCCAATTCCAGCCACGGTCCTCTAGTACATACTTAATGGTATCCCATAAGGGGGTATCCTCAGCTTTTACCCCACGATCTCCTGCTATACCAAGTAGTATTCTTAGGTTCACCTCTAGTCTAAGCAGTTCCCTTAAAACCCATGTTGTAGAAGGATAAAGTTCTCCTGGTACTCCTCTTGCTACCGGATTATAATATAATGGTTTCTCAGGTAGCTGATTTAGATGATGATCAACCACCATTACTGGTGTCGTTATCTCATATTCTAGTTGTTCTAGATCCCAAGGTTTAAGAGCATAGTCTACCACTATGACAAGATCTGGATTAAACTCTTTTATCCTAGATAATGGTATTGCATCTACATTATAGTAACCTATTGTAGGTACTACTAGAAGTACTTTTACTCCATTAGACTCTAGTATCTCCTTTAACATGCTTGCTGATGCTATCCCATCACTATCCCAGTGAAACACTATAGCTATTCTAGAAGAAGAAAATAGAGTCTCTTTTAGGTCTTCAACTAGGAGTCTACGTAAACCTATTACGGCTAAGGTTCTTCACCTATCCTAGTCTACGAATGGATTAGGAAATGAAAGTATTGCTTCCGCGACTTCGGGTCTCATCATATACTCTGGTGGCTTCTTCCCCTTAAGCAGCATTTCCCTAATCTTTGTTCCACTTATACGTAAACGATGCTCTTCACTGTGAGGACATATCTTCGCGTTAACCATTCCACCACACTTCTTACAGTAGAATGCTTCACGTATAAACATAGGTGTTATGCCTAGATCAGGGAATTCGTTAAATATATCCCATGCCTCATATGGACCATAATAGTTTCCTACACCTGCATGATCTCTTCCTACTATAAAGTGTGTACAACCAAAGTTCTTACGAATTATAGCATGATGTATAGCTTCACGTGGTCCTGCATACCTCATAGCGGTTCTAAGTATTGCTAAAACTACAACATCTTTAGGATAGTAATGCTTTATTAATGCTTCATAGGCTGCTAATATCACCTCATCGCGGAAATCTCCTTTCTTCTTCCAACCTACTAATGGGTGAACAAATAATCCGTCAACAAATGTAAGAGCTGCTTTCTGAACATACTCATGACCTAGATGGGGAGCATTTCTCGTTTGGAATCCTACTATTGTTCTCCAACCCTTTTCACGGAATAATATTCTTGTTTCTTCAGGCCACAACAAGTATTTCTCGAAGCGTGAAGGTACATGACCTATTAAGTCTATAGGTCCTCCAATCAATAATTCCTTCATTTGCATGGTTTTAGCAACACCGGGATGATTCACATCGGTAGTTTTATAGACTTGCTTAGCATGTTCCTTCTTATCCCATCCATATATTTCCTCAACCTTCATAATTGCTATAGGCTCACCATTATACACTAATACTACATCATCACCTTCTTTTACATCAGCTATTTCCTCTGGATCAACATCTAGTACTATGGGTATAGTCCATGGGATATCGTTACTAAGCCTCATATCATATAATACATGAATATAATCATCTTGTACAAGAAATCCTTCTAAAGGACTAAAGACTCCATGAGCTATGTTTTCAACATCAACTGCTACGTCATAAGTAAGATTTATTTTAGGTAACTCCTTAGCCTCCCCACGTAGTGCTTGTAGACGCTTACCAGTTACAACTCTTTTAATGAGTTTACCGCCATGAGGTTTTGAAACCATAACTCTTCACCACAAGTATAATATAGGCTTTAGATATGAGACTTGCATATTCTATTCAGATTTATATCCATGAGGAATTAAAGCCCATATACGCTCGAATAAGTAATAAGCAGGTATTTTTACAAGGAATTCAAGTATGCTAAACTTTACTGTGATTTCAGCATTACCTGTAATTACGTAAGCTATTATTGGAGTAATTACGAAGCTCTGATATAAACGATATGTTATAGCTTTAGCTAGAGATCTTTTATTTGATTCTCTAAATTTATCCTTTATTGTCAATTATTTCACCTAATATTACAAGTAACCTAGTTTCTTGAGTTTCTCAATAATTCTCTTTTTATCTTCTTCACTAAATGCTTCAGAATACTTTGCTTCTTCATGTGCTGCTACTATCTCTCTTAACACGTATGTAACGTATTGTGATACACTTGTGAACCCTGTATCTTTAATTAACTCTTTAATTCGATTATATAGTGTTACTGGTATTGATACGGTGGTATATCTCCCCTTAGGTTTATTGGCATCCTGCAATTTAGCTAACCCTAAGCTTATTAATGATATATAATTAATAAGCTTTACCTTAAATAAACATGTTATCTTAAAACAATACAATGATAGCTCTTAGAAACCATGTGGTCCTAAATATAGCCTAAAGCCCTAAGTCTTTCCTTAACTTTTTCTTCCTCCTCCTTACTATAGGGTTGTATTTCCTCACTTTCTTCTTTTAGTACTTCCTCTAATAGAAATTCTACTAGTTCGTCAACACTATTAAATCCACCATATTTTTCTATGTATTTTTTAGCCTTCTCATATAGCTCCTTCGATATATTTATCTGTACTTTTTCTCCTGCCAGGGTACATCCCCTAATTTACATATTGTTTAGAGGGATATTTTCTGAGAATCATTCTACGGCTTCTCTATTAAGCCTTTTTCTTCTAGATAACTTATTATTTTTGATACATTTTCTTCAATGGTATTATGTTCTGAATCTACTATTATCTCTGGATTCAATGGTTCTTCGTAAGGATCATCTATACCTGTCATGTGCTTTATTTCTCCGCGTAGAGCTTTCTTATAGAGACCTTTAGGATCTCTTCGTATTGCTTCTTCTAGACTACATTTAACATATACCTCTATGAAGGGTACTTCCTCACTTACTATTTCTCTTATTTTTGCACGTGTGTCACGATAAGGTGATACAAAGCTACATAAGACTATTACACCATTACGTGCTAGTAGCCTCGCTATCCATGCAACACGGTATAGATGCCGATTTCTTTCTTCACGTGTAAAACCTGCATCAGGGTTTATGGTTTTACGTACCCAGTCGCCATCAAGTAATTCCACACGGTAACCTCTTTGTCTAAGTATACTTGCTACCTTTGAAGCTATAGTGGTTTTACCACTACCTGGTAACCCTGTTAACCATAAAACAAAACCTTTATCTATACACTTCAAAGCCTTACCCCAAAGACATTAATTAAATCTAATTAATGAAGCTATTAGAAGTGGTTAATATTTTTGTCTTCTAATAAGCATTCTTAACCCATCTTCCAAGCTTATTTTAGGCTCCCATTTCAGTATTTTCTTTGCTTTACTTATATCCGCATAACTATGCTTTATATCACCTTTCCTTGGAGGAGCATATATTGGCTGAAGATCTAACCCATATAGTTTTATCATGGTATATGCTAGTTCTTTTATTGATGTTTGTTTACCTGTACCAATATTCAATACTACATTTGATTCGTTAACCTCAATTGCTTTTATGAAAGCTTCAACAACATCTAGTACGTGGATAAAGTCTCTTGTCTGAGTTCCATCACCATATATTATTGGTGGAAGCTTTCTTTCCAAGCGTTCCATAAATTTTGTTATAACACCTGCATACTCGGGGTTCTGTCCTAGACCATATACGTTGAATAATCTAAGAATTACATATCCTTCTTTACCATTAAATATTGTCTTGATATACATTTCTCCGGCTAATTTTGAGGCTCCGTAAGGTGATAAGGGTCTTAATGGATGCTCTTCGTCTATGGGTAATTTTACCGGGTTACCGTAAACTGCTGCCGAACTAGCATAAACTATTCTCCATACATTGGTTTTATTTGATGCTAATATGATATTTATTGTTCCTTTTACGTTAACATCCTCATATAATAGTGGTTTCTTAAAGCTTTCATCAACACTAATTAATGCTGCCAAGTGCATTACGATCTCTGGTTTGAATTCTCGAAATGTCTTCATTATATTACTGGAATCCCGTATATCGGCTAAAACTATGTCGACTCCATGATTTCTTAGTAAATCTATTCTTTCTCGTTTACCTCTACTAAGATTGTCTATTCCTAGTACTTTGTATCCTTCCTTTGCAAGACCTATGCATAGGTGGTGACCTATGAATCCTAGAGCACCAGTAACAACTATCCTCATTTTCACTACAACCTAGCTGTGTTGTATTAGTTTTAAAATCTAGATATAATGTTATGTTGAAGTTCCTATTATGAGGCCTAAGATTATCACTATTGTACCTATGATACCGTGTAGTGATAGTTCTTCCTTTACTAGTATTCTTGTTGTTATTCTTCCTAAGGCCGGTGATAGTGCTGTTACGAGTACTGTTACTGATACGCCTATAACATCTAGTGCATAGAGGAATAATGGCATTGCTATACCATAGCTTGTAGCTCCAGTAAATATTGATGCATATATGGCTCTCCTACTAATATTTCTTAGCTGCTTCCACGTGAATGCTAACAGAATTATGAGTAGGAGCATCATTCTAAGTAATGCTAGGCTTAACGGGTTTGTATAGAAGAGTGCATACTTGTTTGCTATACTACCGAACCCCCAGGCTACAGCTGATACACATGAAGCTATAATTCCTTTAACATTATAGGTCTTGGTTTTTGCTTCTCTAGCTACAAGCCATATTCCTGTTACAGCTAGAAGACTTCCAATTATTAGTTTCCAAGTTAGTTCTTCGCCAAAGAATAGTAGTGCTAGGAACTGTGATATTAGTATGTATGTATAGCCTATTGTAACTGCTTTACCACCACCAATCTCTCTTATAGCGTAGATATATGCTACATCACCTATACCTGGACCTATTGTTCCAGCAGCAAATATTGCTATCCATCCAA
>CAYUVB010000006.1:10857-26519 GCA_964448055.1 uncultured Desulfurococcales archaeon
CTCTGCATGTGTACTATGACGTATACCCTATGGTGTACATGTTGGCTAGGAGACGCTGGATTAGAACAGCTTCGGTAATCATAGGATTAGTTGTTATTATTGGCAGTGCTGCTGGTGGTCTTGTAATGTGGTTATCTGGATCTAGTATGCCAGATGGGGTATTCATAGAATATCCTTATAGCCAACAATATCTATCAACAAACCCCTGGGTACCACCTAATGGTAGTTTCGCTCTGGTATTTATCGATGCTGAAGCATACGATAATTCTGTTGGATTCCGTAAAACGGTATGGAATAGTTTCTTAGAACTTATTAGGAAAGAGGAAATACCTAATCTTTATGTCGTAAGAGTTACATGTACAGAATTCCTTAAGTGCCGGGAGGAAACAGCTAGAGTTACAATGAACTTCTATGAATTCTTATTCTACCAGGTATCAGGTGGTAGACTTGCTTATCCTCCCTCACTTATAGTGGTATATAACAATAACAGCAGGATAGAGTTTGTTGACTTAATAGTACCAGAGTATCCTGGTTCAACTGATCCTTTCAAGATATTCAATGAATTAAAGGATGCTATGTCCCAGTACATACATCAGAGACTTCAGTAGAGCTAAGTACATCTTTAAGCTTTACTATGGTTTTTAATGCATCTATTAGTGCATCTACGTCTTCCTTAACATTGTATACGTAGTAGCTTGCACGAACAGTGCCCTTAATACCTAGCCTATAATGTAATGGATGTGCGCAATGCATGCCAGTACGTACAGCTATACCGAACATGTCAAGACTCTTACCAACAATATGATGATGTAATCCTTTGATATTGAACGCTATCACACCACCCTTTTGTTCAGGGTCTCGTGGACCATAGTATTCTATGTCATCTCCTAATTCTTCTAGTCTCTTCAGAGTATAAGCCGTTAACTCTTTCTCATGCTCCCTTACATTCTCCATGCCAAGCCTCATTAAATACTCTGCTGCTACCGCAAGACCTATACCACCAGCAATATTTGGTGTACCTGGCTCAAACCTCCATGGTAGATCATGCCATTCAACACTCTCTAGCGTTACATCTTTTATGGTGCCTCCACCAACTTTTATAGGCTCCATTTCCTCAAGTAGATCCTTTCTACCCCATAATACACCTGTACCTGTTGGACCAAGCATTTTATGACCACTAAAAGCTAGGAAATCTATCTCCAACTCCTTTACATTAACGGGTAGGTGTGGTACACCTTGAGCTCCATCAACTACTATTATTGCTCCAACACTATGGGCTAGCTTAGCTATTCTTTTAACATCATTTATCGTGCCTAAAACATTACTCATTAATGTAACGGCTATAACCTTTGTTTTTTCCGAGACTGCTTCCTCTAATTGGTCATAACGTAGAAGTCCATCATCAGTTATATCTATGTACTTAACCTTTGCACCAGTTAGTCTAGCAACAATTCTCCATGGCAACATATTACTGTGATGCTCCATCACAGTTATAATTATCTCATCTCCTTTCTTAAGGTTCTTAAGTCCCCAAGAATACGCGATAATGTTAAGTGAATCAGTGCTATTACTTGTAAATATTACTTCTTCCCAGCTGTAAGCATTAATGAATTTAGCTATAACTTCATGTGCTTTTTCATATGCTTCACTAGCCTCTTGGCTAAGAGTATGTAGCCCTCTATGTACATTAGCATTATATTTCTCATAATATTCCCTTATAGCTTCTATTACTTGTTTGGGTTTCTGGGAAGTAGCAGCATTATCCAGGTAGACTAGCCTTTTACCATTGATTTTCCTCTCGAGTACTGGGAAGTCCTTTCTTATCTCGTAGGGATTAAAACCCATACTTTAGCCCCATCTACTAAGAGGCTATATGAATTAATAAGAGTTAGTATGTTTAACTAATAGAAACTAAGCTATAAGTCCTAATCGATGAAGCCTACGTATAATTCTCTCGCCTAAGCTCCTGGATTTAACCTTAATAAATACTATATCACCAGCTATTTCATATGTTATAGCATTTTCTAAATCCCTGAGATAATTAAGGGCTTCGTGCTTAGCTGGTATAACAAAATATCCGTCAGGTGTTCTACGTGAAAGATAACTGCGTATAATGTTCTTTACATCACTGCTAACCATGGCATGTCTCTACCTCTTCTCCCTAATCCAATAAATAACCACTATTACTACTAATAGTATCGTCAGGATTCCTCCAACAACATACTTAATTCCACTATCAAAGAGCTTGTGTTGGTGTATTGTACTTGTTGGCTTGGTTAACGTTGTTTGTTCTGTATTACTAGTAGCCATGGCTAACACATTTAATTGTAGCTTATTAGTACCTAAGTATAATGGTTTACCAAGCACTACTTTCTTTATAAGCCATGGTCTACCATCAACAAGTACTAGCCTTATGAAGCCATTAACAGGATTGTACATGTGGAATACTAGTAGTTCACCATAATTATCTGGTAACGAGATTAGTTTTGTTGGTGGTAGTGTTTTCGCTGTATCCACAAGTGATAATGAGAATAACTCGCCTATGCCAGAGATAAATGATGAACTACCCCAGATAATTATTCTTACGGGATAATATGGGTTAACTTTTACTTCTATCCATGCTTTTTCTTCATTGTATATTGCTTGTGGCTTAGTAAGTTCTGGCTGAGATATAATTATATAACCAGTATATTTTCTTCCATTAGCTAACGTTATGTTTACTGGTATAATGTACGCTCTTATATTTCGCCAAAATCCTTTGATATAAGTCAACGTTAAATTATAATACGCATCGTATATGTACCCAGCATCCATCCATGAAGGACTAGTTCCATTGAAAAATGCTTTAATGGGTATGATGTAGTAGGTATCTATAGTAATTGATCCCTTATACTTTTCCCCACTGAATTCCATTGATATAACTGGTATGTTATCAGCATATCCATATTTATGGGTGATTATACTTCCATTTCCATAAAACCATGTTGCCTTAAGCACGGGTATGAGGTCTGAATAAGGGTATCCTAAGTATAGTTGTATAATCGTTAACGGGTTAGTAGCTAATCCTTGAATACTGGGAACGTAATCATATGAACCTATATTTACTCCCCATGGGAAGTTTACCCATAGGGTTCTACCAGTGTATGGGATTCCTGGTTTTAACAATCTAATAATTGATTGTTTTCCTTTGAGCATGTTCATGTAGGATAACATGCATAAACCTAGTACACCATCACCACATATTGGTGTTCCTTTTTTAACGGGATTAGGCTTGTAAACTACATTAAAATCTTCTATCCTTATAATGTAGTCTAAGTCTATGTTACGTACTTGTGATATCTTTAATGATATCTTTGTATTCCATTGATATTCTATGGACGTCGAATTGAATATCGCTTTTAGACTATCTAGTAGATAAGACATGTTTGAATTCTCAATAAGTGATTTATTATAGGGTTCTAGTTTAACTAAGTAACTATATGTAAATACTAGTTGATCATCTACATCTATATTAGGTGATGGTAGTGGTATTCTGTTGAGTATGTTGTCTATGTAATTCCTTAACGCATTATCTAGGGATATTAGATGTAATGGTGGTACCAGATCAACGTATACATTACAGTGTAGTACTTTTCCATTACTTATCTTGATATAAGCATATGGATTCTTGTATTCAATTACATATAGTGTTACATCAAACTCTCCTTTAAACCCCGACCAACTATTTACCTTCAACAATATGCTATTTAATTCATTTACTTTGAAAGAAAGAAGTGTTGAAAGTGATATTGGGGCTTGGATAGGCGTAGAACCCAAAGGTGTAGGTATTCTTTGCATTATGCTTGAGTTATCATAGCTTACCAATACTGTTACTTCATCTATACTACCCGTGTAATTCCTAATAGATACCTCTATTATCATACCTATAGATGTCCTATCACTTACTATCTTTAAGCTCTTATTCCATAGACTGATATCTATTGTTGTATTAGGCTTTAACACAAGACTTTTGGTAATTGTTCTTACATACTTCAACCTAGATGTTAGTATAGTACTTCTTACCACGTTGTTTACTAGTCCACTATAGTTAAATGCACTAGGCGTAAATCTTATCGTGTTACCATATACGTATGCTAATGTTCTATCAGTGAATGATCCTTGAAGTATACTCCAATTATAAATTATGGAGGGAACTAGTACTCTTAAACTAGAACCACTAGATACGATGGTTATTGTAAGGTTTGATGTATTTATGTGGCCTATTAAAAGCCAATTACTAGGGGTTAACACTATTAGTGGTCTCCAAGTATTTGCCTCTGCATTGAATTCTAATGCGACAGGCTCAACATAAGCTAGACTAATTAGAATTAGTATTATTACCACTAATACTGTTCTTAGAAGTAAGGTACTCAATGGATTATACATGGTCATACATACCTTCGTAGAGAACTTGACTTAATACCCTGGATGCATTGTTGTACCCAGTACACCTTTTTATACTTATCTTAAAGAATGCTTATTGGAAAATTCTTCGTACCTAATAGCTAACAATGTTTCCTTCTACTTAAGATAATTAAAGTACGTGGACTGTATTTGATCTTTTACAGATTATTTAGATAATATGTTTGCTGCTATGAGTGTTACTGTTTGTCTTATTCTTTTATCCTTACGAAGCTCTGATATTAACTTATCTAATTCCGGTAGGCTTGATGCTTCTATTCTTACTAGTAAATCGTATATGCCGTATAGTATTGCTACTTCCCTAATATAAGGTTTCTCCATGAGTGATTCAGCTACTTCATACTCTTTTCCGAGTTCAACTGTAACCAGGATATATGCTTCAACAAGTCTAGTGTTAGCCAACTCTATGCCCCTTATCCCAACTGTTTTGCTATGGTTAGCTCCTACACTATATCCTTAAATAATCTTTCCATTTACTATTCTATAGGATGCTGAGGTAGATAACCTATGGCGTATGATGTTGTGGTTGCTGGAGGTGGACGTATAGGTTCCACCACTGCCATATTCCTATCTGACATGGGGTTTAACGTACTTGTTATCGAAGATAATCCAAGTAGGATTAGAGTTCTACGCGAACGTTATGGTCTTGACGTGTTTAAGGCTAATATATTCTCAAATAGCGTTGACGATATGTTAAGGTCTTCTAATGTGGTAGCATTAGCTCTTCCAGGATCTATTGGGTTTAGTGGTCTGGAAAAGACCTTGAGGCTTGGAGTAAAGAATATTGTAGATGTATCCTATATGGCTGAAGACCCATTAGTACTCAATGATACCGCCCGTAATAAGGGTTCTATAGCTATTGTTGATGCTGGTCTTGCCCCTGGATTAAGTAATTTATTCGTAGGTCATTCATACTCCATGTTGAATATAGTTGAGGATGTACTAATATACGTTGGTGGTTTATCCAAGGATCCCAGGTGTCCTCTTGGATTAGCTGCTACCTGGAATATACGTGATCTTCTCGAAGAATACATTCGACCAGCAAGGATAATAATTAATGGTGAGATCAAGGCAGTTGATCCATTGGAATACTCAGGTAGGATAAGTATTCCTGGTAAAGGATCTTATGAATACTTTGCTAGCGATGGTCTTAGAACAATGCTCAAAAGCCTAAAGCCACCTAGGAATACTATGGCTGAATTTACATTAAGGTATCCTGGACACATTGAGAAAATGAAAACATTACGTGAACTCGGCTTCCTGTCATCTATAGGGTTACGTATAGGTAAATGCGAGTACGACATATTAGAGTTTACAGCACAAGTACTAGGATTAAAGCTTTCAGAATGTAGTAAAGATAGAGTATTAATGTACATAAACATAAGCGGTATAGATAAGGATGGTAAACCCTGTATACATGAACTAGTCCTGGATGAATACTACGATGATTCAAGGAATATCACTGCTATGTCTAAAACCACTTCAGGGGTACAGGCATGTACTGTTAAGTTACTAATAGAGAATCGGGAGGAATTAGATAAGGGTGTTTATGGCTTAGAAATTGTTGGTTTAAAAGATAAGACTTACAAATATATGGTTGAATGTATTCGAGATCTAGGTATAAATCTATATATTTGGAGAAAGGTACTTGAAAACTAGGTGCTAAATTTAGAATGATTATTGTAACTGAGTATCAAGGAGGAATTTTTGACGAAGAAATAGTAGGGTTATTAAATAAATGCAAAAGCTTGGACGAAGCATGGGCTGAGAGACTTAGCAATGTTGAGGATATACGTGAATTATGGTTTAGATCCACATGGTATAATCCAGAGGATTTTGCTTTCATACTAATTAATGATAGGGTTAGAGGATATGCATGGGCTTGGAAGAATGGAGGCTTTGGACGAATAAGTCTATGTGTAGACTTTGGTATGCCTTCCAGTATATTATACAACGTAGTGGAAGCCTTACTGTCATGGGCTAGGCTCAGACTTGAAAAACTACGTGTGCCAAGCAAGGTAAGAATAGTAGCCGGCTATGAACACGGATACATGCATAGGTTACTGAGAGAAGTAGTAGGTCTCTATCCCGAGGATTACCCCGCTTCAATAATGGTGCTAGAGAAACTTCCCAAGCCCAGAGTACCAGAAGGATACAGTTTACGTGAAGGAGGTCTAAGTGATGTTGAAGCAATAGTTAAAGTATACAATGAAGCTTTCTCACGTTATGATTGGTTCATACCTTGGAGGCTAGAGGATGCTATAAAATGGTACACCATGAGGAAACCTTACATAATAGTAGTAGAACATCATAGCGAAGGAATAGTAGGGTATATTGACGCAGAGATTCGTAGAGGCATAGATGGATCGGTCAACGCCTATATTGCAACACTTGCAGTTAAACCAAAACATCAGGGTAAAGGCTTAGGTAAAGCATTAATATCTACTATAGCTTCAAAGCTCTGGAATAAGGATGTTGAAAGAATATTCCTTGATAGTGTGGGAGGTCTTGAAAAATTCTATGGCAAACTTGGATTTCGTGTATGGAGAAGACATGTATCTCTACTAGTACCACTAAGTGAACTGCCTTCTCGAAACATAACATTAGTCGATGCATCATCCTTAGGAGTAAAAAATAACATCTTTAAGTACAATAAACTTACATGATCACATAATTGTATGAGGCCGTGTCCTAACGTCAAAAGCCCTAAGAGAGCAGTCTAGATAAAAGCTTATATGATATATTAAGCCAGAAGATAGTCTATTATTTGAATAAGAAAGGTACGAAATGATAATTTAGATTCGGTATCAAGGATTATAACTTATGTTAGGTTTTAGCCCTGCTTTCCTAAGTCTTTCAACTACATGTGGATATAGTATAACATATTCTGGTTCAAGTACACTTGGAAGTCTTGGATCTATTTCAGCTAAACGCTCAATTAGTTTTCTAAGAGAGTCTTTACTGCAGAAAGACACCATTACTGCTGGATGGAATGATACATTATAGTCTAGTAGATTCTTAAGAGCATTTAACTGTAGCTTGTATGCCTCTGGCTTAGCACCAGTTAGTTTATGGAATTCTTTTTCACTACAACCTTTTATTGACACTCTTACGTGAAGCTTGGTATACTTTGAGAGATCTTTAGCATAACTCTTATCATAGCCTATTAGTATACCATTTGTTTCTAATATAAAGTAGAGTTCTCCATCAGATTCCACTAGATCTAATACCTCTAGTAAATGTCTTCTACCAATAGTTGGTTCATTACCACTTATCCTAACCTTATCATAACTATATTTAAGCGCACAATTTCTCAACGAAGTATATACTTCTATAGGTGAATAGAATTTACCCGCCTTATCCGGGTTATCTCTCGGATAATTACTCCAACAGAATACGCATCTAAGATTACATCCTACACAATCAGCTGCACATATGCCACCATACCATCTACCTGGACGGGCAATTCTATAGTATTTCCTAAGATTGTCTTTAACAACTATTTTCTCGGTTATCCTTGTTAATTCTATTGGATCATAACCTTTAGGACTCATTGCTTGCTACTCCAGGACCGCTAACCTAATGAAAGTAATCAGATAATAGATACTTAAAAATAGCTCGCTGAGGTATACTTTGTCCTATGAAAGTAAAGGTGGAATCTACTCAACGGGTAAAGGTAAGGCTTGATAAAGGTATATACTTATTTGTTAAATGCTATTCAGAATATATAGGAAGAAGTATAGAGGAAACCGTGTGCGAACTTCTAAGAATGTTTAGATTCTTATCAGGAGAAGATGAAGGACTAAGTTTATTGGAGAAGATCTCCTCTAGCAAAGACTTCTATATACCAGTCCTAGGTAAACCCGTAGTAATTGAAGTTAAGTTATGCGATAATGATTTAGAGTATCTCAACAAAGTATCAAAGATAACAGGAGTAAACCTTCAAGATGCCTTGAAGATATGTTTAGCAACACTTGCTAAGATTCTCCAAAAATGTTTTCCCTACATTAAGTGTAAATTGAAAGGTTATGGATATGCAAGGTTCCGTTTACCAGACTTTAAGGAGGTCATAAGCAAGCGTAGAGCAAAATAACATCGTAATTACAAGTATGTCAGATCATTGTAGGAAAGTTTTTCAATATAAGAAATAATTGTTAATTTAGGTCAAAACAATGGTAAAGCTTATTTATCTAGTACTTGATGGTGTAGCTGATAGATTAATAGATAGGCCAACAAGCCTAGAATTAGCCAACAAGCCTACGCTCGATAATCTAGCTCGTAGAGGCATATGTGGTGTAATGTATACTGTTGGTAAAGGTTACGCACCAGAAAGCGACGTAGCAGTTCTATCTATTCTAGGCTATGATCCAGAAAAATACTATACTGGTAGAGGGCCTCTTGAAGCACTAGGAGCAGGGATAAGAATTAAGGAAGAATACGAAGTTGCTTTTAGAGCAAACTTTGCAACAATAGATCCAAGAACACTTAGAATCATTGATAGACGTGTTGGAAGAACTCTGACAACGGATGAGGCAAGAAAGCTAGCTGAAGCAGTAGACAACTTAGATCTAGGTTTATATGAGGGCTACGTTAGGGTCAAAGCAACAATAGGACATAGAGCTGTAGTTGTAATAGGCAGCCGTAGGTATAAGCTATCAGATAACGTTGATAATAGTGATCCAGCATATGCTAGGAAAGGTAAAATAAGCGTAGCCGTAAAGGATTATGAGCCTTACCTTAAACAAGTTAAACCATTAGATGAAACAGAGGGGTCTAAGAGAACAGCTGAACTAGCAAACATATTTACCCAACGTGTAATAGAGATACTTGATAAACACCCAGTAAACGTTGAACGAGAGAAGAAAGGATTGTTGAAAGCTAATCTCATTCTCCTAAGAGATGCTGGCGTAAAGCTACCAAAAATAGAGCCAATAGAAAAACGGTTCAATAGAAAATTTGCTGCAATAACAGAAATGCCCGTAGAGAAAGGTATTGCCAGACTACTAGGAATGGAGATAATAGAGGTACCACCACCCACACAAGATAAAAGAAGAGATTATGCAATAAGATTAGATGCAACTCTTAACGGCCTTAGAAAAGCCGATGTAGTTTACGTCCACCTCAAGGGACCAGATGAGCCAGGCCATGATGGCAACCTTAAAGGTAAGGTAAAGTCCATAGAACTCATAGATGAGTATTTTGTAAGACCATTACTAGACCACATAGACTTAGAGGAAACAGCTATACTTGTAACAGCTGATCACGCTACACCTCCCGTAGTTAAAGCTCATACAGATGACCCTGTCCCCGTAGTATTAGTTCACGCCAAGATAAAACCAGATAGCGTAGAAAAGCTAATGGAAAGAGAATGTTATGAGAAGGGAAGCCTAGGAATAATTGAACATGGATATGAATTATTACCCAAAGTATTTAGAATACTTGAAACAATTGAAAAGCAGTAATACACGGGTATGAACAATACATTAGATAATACTATTGAATACTTATTTTACGTATACATTAATTTCATGGAGACTATTCATCATTATTTAACCTTTTGTTAATCTACTTTCTTATTAACGATACTAAGACTTCCTAAACTGTTCTAACATACACCCCATAGTTGAAAACAGACAAAATATTTTTTCTAGTCTCGGATTGAATAGTATAAACTGCGGAGGTTTCAAACCTTGACAAGTGGCGCACCTTATGAAACGGACCCAACTTATCAAATGGCTGTTAAACAGTTAAAGGAGGCTGCACAAATACTAGGTTTACCTGATGATGTCGTTGAAGTCCTAAGGCATCCCGAAAGAGTACTCCAAGTAAAGATTCCTGTTAGATTAGATAATGGTAAAATCGCTGTATTCATCGGATGGAGGAGCCAGCACAACAGTGCTCTAGGACCGTATAAGGGAGGTATAAGATATCATCCTAATGTAACAATGGGTGAAGTAGTAAGCTTATCCATGTGGATGACTTGGAAGAATGCATTGGCAGGAATACCATATGGTGGTGGTAAGGGCGGCATCAAGGTTGACCCCAAGAAACTTAGCCAGCGTGAACTAGAAGAATTGTCTAGAAAGTACTTCGCTGCAATAGCTGACATAGTAGGCGAGGACATAGACATACCAGCACCAGACGTATACACTAATCCGCAGATAATGGCATGGTACTTTGATGAGTACAGTAAGATAAAGAGATACCCAGCATGGGGTGTTGTAACAGCCAAGCCACCCTTGGTTGGAGGACTATACGTTAGAGAAATATCGACAGGATACGGTGTGGCACTGGTAGCAAGAGAAGCAGCAAAGATACTGTGGGGTACAGTTGAGGGTAAGACTGTAGCAATACAAGGATTCGGCAATGTTGGTAGATATGCTGCCAAGTACCTAGCAGAGTGGGGAGCAAAGATAGTAGCAGTAAGTGATAGCAAGGGAGGAGTCTACAACTCAAAGGGCTTAGATGTAGCAAAGTTATTCGAAGTCAAAGACAAAACCAGAACCGTAGTCAACTACCCAGAAGTTGAAAAGAAGATAACCAATGAAGAACTACTAGAATTAGACGTAGACATACTAATACCAGCAGCCATAGAAAACGTGATAACAGAAAAGAACGCTGACCGTATAAAGGCTAAGATAATCTCAGAGGGTGCAAACGGTCCAACAACACCAGAAGCAGATAAGATACTACACAAGAAGGGAACCATTGTCATACCGGACATACTAGCAAATGCTGGAGGAGTAACAATGAGCTGGATCGAGTGGAGCCACAACAGAATGGGCTGCTGGCTAACAGACGAAGAAGCACTAGCAAGACTAGACAAGAAGATGACCCACAACTTCCACGAAGTATACAAGGAGTGGCAGAAGAAGTACAGCGAGTATCCGATGAGAGCAGCAGCATACGTAATTGCAATTGACCGTGTAGTAAGAGCAATGAAACTAAGAGGCTGGATCTAACCTTACTTAAGGAAACTCATCCATTTAACAATTATTTTTCCTTTCCTCTCACAGTCTTCTAATCACAATCAACTAGAC
This sequence comes from uncultured Desulfurococcales archaeon, assembly GCA_964448055.1. GTDB lineage: Archaea > Thermoproteota > Thermoprotei_A > Sulfolobales > WANQ01 > WANQ01. Next base: position 22,359 of record CAYUVB010000006.1, read on the forward strand.
TTCTAACTACACAACTATACCTTGTACTAGAAAAGCTTATTATCTGGACCTTGTTTCTCGCTTAACATAAAATCAATGATGTAATGACATTAATCATTACATCATAGTTGAGGTGGCTAAGCATACTAGGTGCCAAGGGATGCGTTTTAAGGAACTCCCTACTGAGGCTAAGCGATACATATTGTACCATACACTGGTCTCACCAATACTTATCACTTGGTATGTGCTCCCATTCTACTTACTCATAACAGGATATAATGTGCTCGAAGTAGGAGTAATCTTCACTATAGCCCAACTACTTGGTGTACCAGTTACATTAACGTTAGGTAAGATCTTTACACACATAGATCTTAGAAAAGGGCTAATAGCGATAGACCTAATGGGATCACTATCACTAGTCTTTTACTACCTAGCATATGGACCATTAGCGCCATTAATGGTTGTATTAGGCGAACTAGTAGATGAAGCTTCAAGTACATTGTACTTCCTATATCCTGCTTATGAAAGAATAATCTATCCTGAAAACCGTATGAAGGAGGCACTTGCATGGCATTTAAGGCTTCCAGAGCTATCGATTATAATATCATATCCCATCATAGGTTACATACTAGGATATATTTGCACTAGTGCTATGTGTTTTAGAAATACCTTCCTTTTCTTCGCGATTTACGAGTTAATGCTTATACCTTACATATACTTCTACTTCAAACCCGTCATACTTGAATCAGAAGAAGATGAAGAACATACCTTAAACTTAAAGAGTATATGGAGAAGATATGGTTTCTACATCATAGCTGACATATTGTTTATCCTAGCTTGGAGTCTTGCACCGAGCTTAGCATTAGTATACTTTGTCTTCGAATGGCTTAAAGGTAATATGTTTCATGTGGCTTTAATTGAAGCTGTAATATCTACTGCAACACTTACTGGGACATATATAGTCGACAAAATTAGTAGCAGGAAAGCATTCCAAGCGTTACAGATTGGGACACTCATAACAATAACTGGTCTGTTACTCATGGTTTCTACTAACTTCTTTCCATTAGTACTACTAGCATTCTATGTCATAAGGGTAGGAGATACATTTGTCTTTGTATTTAAGCGTACATGGCTATATAGTATAATGACTAAGAAGGAGGCATCAATGATATCTGCAGCTTTATCCTCTATCCGTAAGGTGATATCAATTATAAGTCCATTCATAGCAGGTGCACTAGCATATATAGATCCACGAGCACCATATATTGCCTGCTTAGCATTTCTAGCGTCAACAATACCAGTATACTATATTACTTCAAAGAACCAATAGATATAAAACACTTTGTTTAAGTCATTAGGATAGTTAATCGTAATCTATGTTTTCCTACTCCTACTATAGGACATGTATAACATAATCGATAATAGTATTGTTAGAGACGATAGTACTAGTATTAACACGTACAGTTCTGAAGGTGCTACATGGATTTCCTTTACATGTCTTTCTACAATAGTTTTAGTAGTTGTTGACGTAATTGTCGTTGTTTGTTCTTTAACAATAGGTATTGATGTAGTTAGTGTTATGGTTTTAGTTGTATTAAAATATTCTAAAAAGGTTCTTGTAATAGTAACGGTGTTAGTAATTGTAGTTTGCTGAGTTATTGTTTTGGTAATTGTTTTAGTAATGGTTATTGTTTCAAGATTAGGCTGAGCTTTTGAAAGCAGTATTTGGATAGCTTTTAAACATTCATCTTCTGATAACAGTCTTAGTACTTGGTCTTCTACTTGTGATGGTATGTTATGCCCCATGTTTTCTAGGATTTCTACTATATGGTATCTTGTAAGGCTTTTCACATCATAGTAGAATAAGCCTTCTCTCCAACCTGCTAGTGTTGGAGCATAGCTCATAAGGCTTGCAATAAAATCATACATCCAATCCATCACAACGTTATGTGTACCTATAGCTACACCTTCGAATGGATGTGTTAATCCTAGTAGGTGGCCTATTTCATGTGCTATAACCATACTTAGTCCTTGTTCATAGATTCTATTATAATAGCCTGGAAAAGCTATTATAACGCCAAGTCCTGGTAATGCAGCACCCGTAAAATTCAATAGCCAAGGACCATAGGTAAGGAATAAGGGCTTGCTATGTACAAATATGTAGACATTTATGACTACGGTTTCATTCAAAATTTTTACTAAACCCACCTTACCAGATTTTAGAACATTGTATACTTCCTCATACTTTAACGCTAAACCCCTACTGCTTTCAAGTGCGGTTCCTAATAGATTCTTGAATGCTGATACATTACCCCTTACTACATGAACACTTACATTCCAATGAGAGTAAGGTACAAGTCTTTGTAATAGTTCAAGTAGCCTATCTTTATAGAATACCTTAGAGACCCTATCGTAACCTGTACCATTAGAGAAGTCGATAATGCTGATGTTAATGTAATAGTAGGGTTTCCAGGGTAAACGTGAATCAACATATAAGATACGTATTACAGTAAATCCTATAAAACCTTCAATATAGCGTACGATAAGGGATACTCTAGTAATTTTAGTCTTTAGATCCCATAATGGAGGATTATTGGTATAGTTGAATGCTATACCACGGCCGTATAGTGGTTGTGTTTCATCGGGATGTCTGCTAGGTATAGCTGAAAGATCTATAAAATAGAGATTAGTATTTCCACCAAAACCTATCATACCAGTAAAGTTTCTAGTAGCATCTACTTCACAATAACACCTACGTATATAATATGTTCTAAGTACTTTATCCGAAGGGTAATAGAATATGAATAATATGTAGTCAGGACTGAAACCTAGTACTTGGTTTACGATCTTACTAACAGTATCGTATATCTTTATCTCAAATAAGTCAGCTCTAACAAGCATTAAATCTCTATTCAACCATTCGGGATGTTTTTCTCTAAGATACTCTATGATAGATTTAGGCCTATATGATGTAATATTTGATGCGTAAGCTAATGTCTTCTCAATAGCATTTATTAATAACTTATGATATGTGGAATTACTTATTATTGGCAGTAAATGTACTCTTACATTAAGTTTTAATTCAAGGTTAGGATCAAGTACAATTACATAATTGTCACGTACTAAGGTATCTATGATATCTATTAAGTCGTCTATTCCCAACAATACTACTACTACATCAGTATTAATAGCGTACTGTCTTGTCTCAGTGCTATAAGAATGTGATTGTATGCTTTGTACATGTATAGGTGCTAATGTGACCAGTAGTATCAGCATAAGGAGGAGTATACGTTTACAAGTACCAGTCAATTAGAATTGCTCCCTCCTACTAGTTTTACGTGTAGGTGTTATAACCTGCTTAGGTCTTGGCATCATCTCTTTTATTCTTGGTTTAAGTATTCCTTTATTAGTATATACCTCGATAGAGCCGGGTTTCTTTCTTGTAGGTATTGTAATAGTGTATGTTTCTCCACCGCCCATTAACACCCTAATGTTCTTAACAATTGCTTTTTGTCCAAGTTTTCTACCCAGGATACCAACAACTATGGCTCCTAATGTAAGTAACGTATTAATTACACTGACCACATCTTCTGCATGATAAAGTATTCCAACAATTATTATTATCAATAACAATATCGCTACAACAATACCTATCATAACCATTCTAGTATAATATGCCTTAACTGCTTCAACAAAAACCGTTGTATTGCTCTTATTCGTTATAGTTATCTTGACTAAACCTACACGCTTATCAAATATTGCTTCAGCTCCTAAGCCATGAACGGTTTTTCTAGACGACAAAGGCCTCTACCATAACCATGATCGTTAACATACTAGTTGCTCCACAATAAGGAATCTACTGAGGAGCATTATAAGTATATAGAGCAGACGTCGTAGATAACCAGGAAATAATTTAAACACTGTTATAGTAGCTCTTAATTGTACCTAACCACCTAGACTGCCAAGTAGGTGTATATAGGGTCTTGCCTATTACTGAAGCTAGGCTAATAATTGATTCTAGGAAAAATCCATATTATAACATGGGCTTCGATGAAGCATTACTAGTATTAAAGAATCAAGGCGTAATACCACCAACTCTTAGACTATACATGTGGAGCCCAAGCACAGTTACAATAGGGTATTTCCAACGTATAAGAGATGTAGTTAACCTTGAGTACGCGG
>CAYUVB010000006.1:26619-46184 GCA_964448055.1 uncultured Desulfurococcales archaeon
GCTCAAACACGTAAAAGAAGTACTATTCTACAGCACGGTACCCTACTAGTATCATCAAATCTTGATATAATGGAGAAAGTACTAGTTGTTCCTAAAGAGAAGTTGATAAGCCATAAAGTAGTGAGTATAAAGGATAGAGTTACAACAGTATCAACAGAGTTAGGCAGAGACATAGAACCCGAGGACTTAATACCATACCTTATAAAGGGGTTTGAAAAAGCCTTAAACCTAAAACTAGTTGAAGAAAAACCTAGTACTAAGGAAGTAAGACTTGCAGAAGAATTATCAGAAAAGTATCGTAAACACGAATGGAATTTCAAGAGGTAAGAATACATGAAGATAATAAAGCGTTCTAATGCTGGAAAAACACTAGTAATTGACATAGACTTTAAGGATAATGTAATAACAGATATATGTATTAGTGGAGACTACTTCGCATACCCTGAAACCCTGATAGAGGAACTAGAAGAAAAACTAAAAGGTAAAACATTAACAGAAGCACTAAAAATAATAGATACATATAAGGATAAGATAACACTACTTGGGATAACATTAGAAGACATAAAACAAGCTACAAAAGACGCCTATGATAATCTTCGGTGAAGTTAAGCTTAATCATCCCCTAACCATAGGGTCATAGAGAGGCTCCGTTCCACATCCATAACTAAGGTCTAAGGTCTAAAACTAATAAAGCATTGGCTCTGGTAATAGCAATGGAAAACACATTAAAGAATAATATAATAGTACGTGCAAGCATTGGTACATTAGCCGTACTAGGGTTAACAAGTATAAGGATGGATTCTAAACCTACAACTGCATACCTGCTACAATATAATAATAGAGGATGTCTTGCAAAATGTACGTTCTGTCCTCAATCAATGAGTTCAAAAGGTAGTAAGGATTACTTGAGTAGGATACTTTGGCCTACCATAGAATTAGATAAAATAGTAGAACGGTTAAGAAACACTAGGCTGTTCAAAAGAATATGTATTCAAGGTATTATTAAGCCATGGTTCCACATGGAACTCATTGAAATAGCTCGTAGACTTCATGATATAGGTATACCTGTTTCAATAGCATCGAATATAGTTCCACGTAACGTGCTTAAAGAATACCATAAGTATAGTGATGTATTAGGGATTGGGCTTGATGCTGCATCACCTAGGGTGTTTAGGGAAACTCTTAGACCCGGTACATGGCAATCTTATTGGAAATTCATAGAGGAAGCGGTAAGAGTTTATGGCAAAGGGAATGTTTATGTGCATTTAATTGTGGGATTAGGTGAAACACCAAGAGAGCTACTGGAAACCATGGATAGAATCTACAGTATTGGTGCTAGAGTAGCATTATTTGCTTTCACACCTGTACATGGAACATCTCTACAAGAAAGAAGTCCTCCATCAATTAAATATTATAGGCTTGCCCAAATAGTAAATTACTTACTATCTAAGGGGTATAAGTTAAATGAGATAGTAAGCTGGGAAACACCTTTACCAAAACTAAGGAGAGGTCCTTGGATAAACAATGAATTAATCCAAGGATTATTAACGACTGGTTGTCCTCATTGTAATAGACCTTTCTATAATGAGAAACCAGGTAGAATACTGTATAATTACCCAGATGTAGTTTTATTGAATAAGCATAGAGATATTCTATGGAAGCAAATATTAGAATTAGTATAGGGATAGATAGTAGCCATGAGCGTAAAAGCCTACATACCTTATCCTAAGTATGTACCAATAAGTATTACTGGTACTAGTTGTTCACTTAACTGTAGGTACTGCAATAAGGAATACCTTAGACACATGTACCAAGTTCTAACCCCACAGAGACTATACTGGCTTCTAAAACACTTATACAATAATGGTGTTAGAGGATTCCTTATTAGCGGAGGATTTACTCCTGAAGGAAAATTACCATTTCATGCATATCTTAGCGTTATAAGAGAGTTCAAGAGAACATATGAAGTAGTCATTAGTATTCATCCAGGTTTAATTGATGTTAATGAGGCAAGAATGCTACGTGAGGCAAAGATAGATATAGTTGACCTGGAGTTCACATTAAATCCAACATATACAAGTATGGTGAAGGGATTAGGAGAGAAAGCTGTTAAAAAATATGAGGAAACATTAAACGCGTTAATGCGTTATGGTCCATCTTATATTGCTCCTCACGTCATGGTTGGTTCTAGTCTGGGATTATTGGGTAATGAGTTTTCTGAGATAGACTATCTAATAGACTATAATCCCTATGTAATAGTTGTATTAATATATACTCCTACAAAGAACACTGCTTCAGAAAATGATCCCATACCTAAAGTGAACTATGTTCTTGGCGTACTAAAGTACCTTAGACAGAGGTATAGAGGGGAAATAAGTCTTGGCTGCATGAGGCCATGGGGAAGTTATAGGGCAAAACTAGATAGAATAGCCTTAGAGAACAAACTCATTGATAGAATAGCTAATCCACATCTGAAATTAATAGAAGAATACGATCTAAGAATAGTAAATGCTTGTTGCAGCTTACCCAAAGAATACGAGTACTTATTTACTTGAACCGTTATACGTAATCTATGGAAATAGGGCGAAGGTAGTGATGGATTTAAAGAAGTTTGTAGTAATTCTCTTAGTTATTCTGGTTTCTACTGTGATAATTGGTGTAATGGCGTTAGAGAATAGTCGATTAGAAGCTCGTAGAATAGTAAATGAGATCCTAGGTATAAGAGTCCCCAACATAAGCAGGATCTTGGAAGAGAATACTTATCCTAGCAAGGACTTAAAAATCTATATTAATACTCTCGTCGATAAGGCAATGAGTATTATTGAAGAAGTAGCTGAACTTAGAGATAGTAACCCTCATGATAAGAGGGTTCATAAACCCCTCCTTGAATACGCAAATAGATCACTAAATAACGCAATAGAGGCACTAGCCAAGAACAACCTAATAGAAGCCTTAGACCATGCTAAATCAGCCATCATAACAGCTAAACATGCAGAGATTTATGAACAATTAGTCCTAAATAAGACTACTCCAACTGAAGTAATGAAAACTTTAAAGGAAGATTTAGAGAAACTTAGAATACTTCACCAAGAGGTCTTGAACGAATACACTAGCTATCTAAGAAAAGAGTATATAGATCCTAGTCTCCTCTATGTCAACTATAAGATAGAGCTTAAGCTTATTTCAACCGAATCATTACTAAAGAGAGCAGCAGACTTTGTTTCCAAAAACACCATTGATCCACAAGGAAAACCGGGCAACATTAGATTTGACTGGATCGCAGGGATGGCGGAAAACTTAGAGCTTGCTAAATACAACTTAGAGGAAGCACAAATACTATTAAAACGATTAGGTGAAGCACAAGTTCATGAAGGCATGAAAATAACCACACTATACGAGAAACTTTATGAAATACTATTAGCTAGACTCAAGGAGGTAGAATCGAAAACCAATAGGAGTTCCCTTGCCTATGAATTGCTGGAGAAGATTAAAGGTATAAAAAGCATAGCTGAAAGAATGTCGAGTAGAGGCTACTATGTATACTCGTTAATTAGAGTACTTGAGGGGCTAACATACATAAAGATGCTAGAGGAATACAACGAATTAAACACCTTACCAGCGGTAACCAATGGAACACGAGATCAAGGAGTAACCATAAACGATTTAAAAGAACTACTTAAAGCTAAAAGGGAGGCAGTCAACGTATTAAAGATAACACTAAATGATACGTCGAGACCATCACCATACTCCAAGATCCTCTTAATACTACTAACACTATCCGAGAGTAAAATAAAGAGAGCTGACCAAGGACTATGGTATCTCAAAGAAAACCCACTGTACGAGATAGCAAGACATCACTATCTCACACTCTTCTACAAATATATAGAAGCAAAATATTACACACTAAAACTCAAAGACACTATCAACGAAATAAAACAACTTACAAATAACTTTAAAATAACGTAAGTAAAGAAACAATCTTTACACAAATTTCATTGTCTTTCACCTAATATTCATCTCAAGTATGTATAGAATAGAGACATGTACGACAGAGAAACGTGGCTACCGTTTAGGAATTCAGAAAAAAGATTTATTCTCGATTTAAAATGTGTGATTAGACTCCAAGTACTTCCTTTATTAGAGCTGCTCTAATGTACATTCCATTACGTGCTTGTTCGAAGTACTTTGCTTGTGGTAGATTGTCTACGCTTGGGTCTAGTTCCCATGTTCTTGGTAGTGGGTGCATGATTATTGGTATTTTCTTGAGCTTTGATAGTAGTTGTGCATCAATTTTGTATGATCCTTTAAGTTTCTCGTACATTGATGGATCTGGTAGTCTTTCCTTCTGTAATCTTGTAACGTATAGGACATCTAATTTCTCTATTACTTCTTCGACACTACTTACCTTGTAGTATGTTACTTTGCCTTCAATTTTCTCTATTACTTCATCTCGTATTTGTAGTGGTTCTGGTGCAATATAGTATATTGTTATATCCTTAAACTTCGATAATAGGTATGATAGACTACTAGGTGTTCTACCATATTTTAGATCACCCATAATACCTATTGTTAGCCCATCAACTTTACCGAACTCTCTCCATATAGTGTATACGTCTAGGAGTGCTTGAGTTGGATGTTCATTCCAGCCATCTCCACCATTTATGATTGGTGCTCTTATCATTGGTGCTATTTGTTCTGGGAAGTGTGGTTTCTTTTGTCTAATTACTATTACGTCAGGATTGTATCCATCAATTATCTTTAATGTATCGATATCTGTTTCGCCTTTAGCTAGACTTGACGTTGTTACCTCAAAGTCTATTACTTCTCCACCTAGCCTCTTCATAGCGAATTGGAAGCTTAGCTTTGTTCTAGTACTTGGTTCAAAGAATGCTGTTACCATTATTTTTCCTTTGGCATAATCTAATATTCCTTTCTCATCCATTTCTTTACGTAGTTTTTCTGCTAAATTAAATAGATGCTCAACTTCTTCTCGTGTAAATTGTAGTGCAGATATTATGTCTTTACCCTTAAGACTTGACATGGTCTAACCACCTTAGGCAAAGTATTATACACATGTACTCAGACATATATGAAAAATATTCTATAGACGGATAAACTTTTATTTTCTACTCTTCTTTAACTCCTCTGCAGCAGCTTTTATTGCACGTACTATGTTAACATAGCCTGTACAGCGGCATATGTTTCCACGTATGTACTCTCTTATCTCTTCTTCTGTTGCATCAGGGTTCTCTTCTAATAGCCTCTTAGCTGTTAATATGAATCCTGGAGTACAGTATCCACACTGTACAGCACCATGTTCAAGGAATGCTTTTTGCAACACGTGGAGTTCATCGTCTCTAGCCAACCCTTCTATTGTAACTACGTCTTTACCGTCAACATCTACTGCAAGCGTTAAACATGAGAGAACTGGTTCACCGTCAACTAGTACTGTACATGCACCACATTCTCCTATACCACAACCATACTTTGCTCCGGTGAGCCCAAACTTCTCCCTAAGAACATTTAATAGTAGTTCATTTGGTTCTACGTCTACTTCTACCCATTCACCATTTAGTCTAAATCTTATCCTCCTGGGCATGTTATGCACCTCTTCTTATTCTTCTATATGCAATTAGAAGTGCATCTCTGACAATGACTTTAGAAACTTCTCTACGGTACTCAGCTGTTGATCTAATGTCTGTTATAGGCGATATATCGTTAACAACAAGCTTAGCAGCTTCCCCTACAATGTCTTCAGAGAACTTCCTATCTATCAATGCTTCTTCTACTGTTTTTGCTCTGACTGGTGTTGGTGCAACTGATCCTAAGGCCACTCTTATCCATGTAATTCTGTCATCTTCATCTACTCTTAATGCTACAGCAACATTCACTTTAGCTAAGTCCATCGCGGTTCTAGCTATTTTGATGAATGCTGAACCAGTATTAGGTGGTTGATAGGGTATTTTTATTTCTGCTAATATTTCGTTATAATTGAGTATGGTCTTCTTTGGGCCCTTGAAGAACTGTGTTATTGGTATGATTTTCTCGTATCCCGGACCTACGATCTTTAATTCAGCGTCAAAGACCATTAGTGGTGGTGCTGTATCTGCTGCAGGAGAAGCATTACACAAATTACCGCCAATGGTACCCATGTTCCTTATTTGTACTCCTGCCATAGCTTTTACTGCTTCGTAGAGTGCTGTGAATTTCTCTTTCACAATACTGTTTTTCTCTATTGTTCTAAGCTTTGTGGCGGCTCCTATAGCCAGGTGGTCTCCTCTATCCTCTATGAAGTTCAATTCTTTAATCTTCTTAATATTTACTATGTATCGGGGCTCAATAACACGTTGCTTCATTAGTACTATTAGATCTGTTCCACCAGCTAGGATCTTTGCTTCTGGTCCTAGTTTGTTTAGTAGTTCTACTGCTTCGCTTAGAGTTTTTGGCTCATAGTACTCGAATTTGAATGGTATTATATGTGTATTAATCTTATTTATATCTACCTTGGGTTTTATTATGACAGTTTTAGCCATATGCAGCTCACCTCCCTACTTCTTTTCACCCTCTTTCTCTTTCAATGCTTTCAAAATCTTTTCAGGTGTTATAGGTAATTCATAGAAGCGTATACCTATTGCATTGTATATTGCATTTGCCACAGCCGCTGCAACAGGATTCTTAGCAGCTTCTCCTAGACCCTTAGCTCCAAGTGGACCGGTAGGTTCCTTGGTATCAGCGAATATCACTATGAAGTCGTCGAGTCTGGGCATATCTTGGGCTGTAACGACTTTATAATCCGTTATAAATCCTCTATTCATTAGCTCGCCTGTCTCTGGATCAAATACCATATCTTCTAGTACAGCCATACCCCATCCCTGAGCGAATCCACCATGTATTTGACCTGCTGCAAGGTCAGGATTAACAACTGTTCCCACATCAGCTCCTGCAACTACACGTACTGGTCTAACAATACCAGTTTCTGTATCAACCTCTACTTCAACGAAGTAGACGGTGAAAGCTGGTGGTGCCGCGTGAGCACGATAACTTACTGCTGCTGATATAGTACCCCAGTTTCTCTGCCACGCTATTCTTGCTACTTCTCCAACGGTTATTCTTTTCTCAGGATTACCTTCAACATAGATTACTCCTTGTCCTAACTCTTCATCTGGTTCTATTCTTAGTCCTTCAGGTGTAGCTATATCACCTAGAATACGTGCTGCGTATTCTAACAGTTTCTGTTTTACTATTCTAGCTGCGCGTCTAGCTGCTTCACCACCAACATATACTCCACGTGATGCGTGTGTACATACATCGTATAGTGTTGTTCTTGTATCAGCCCATACTATGTTTATGCTCTTGAGGGGTACTCCTAGTTCTTCTGCAATAATCTTAGCATGTGCATCAAGCGTTCCTCCACCATGATCTTGTAGTGCTGTTATATAGTCTATTGTACCGTCCTCGTTAACCTTAATTATTGCACCAGTATAGTCTATTACTTCACCGGATAATGGTCCGCCAGCACCACTTGTATGGAATCCACGTGCCATCCCTATACCTCTACGATAACGACCTTTCTGGCTTCCAGGTTTAGGTCTTCTATCCCAGCCTATGAGTTCAGCACCTTTCTTAATTAGCTCTGGTACGCCATCGCTACGTATGATTGATTTAACTGTTGGTCCTTGACCCCAGAATATGTCTCCTTTACCAACATAGTTCTTTAATCTAAGCTCTAATGGGTCCATGCCTAACTTTTCAGCTAGTTCGTCGATAACTGTTTCTACAACCCATGTAACTTGTGGATTACCATAACCTCTAAAGGCACATGATGGTACTTTATTGGTATAAACAGCTATACCCTTATACCTTATATTCTTCCACTTGTATAGTGATACAAACCATCCAAGAGCTGTACCTAGCAGTGGATAAGCTTGTATCTGGTGTGCACCAATATCCATTATGTTTTCTAGTTCACCTGCAATAATCGTCCCGTCTTTCTTGGCGGCAACTCTTATCTTGAATATCATTTGGTATGAGCAATGGTCATGCATATCTTCTTCTCTTGTAAGTGCTATCTTTACTGGTCTACGGGCTTTTAATGCTAGTGCTACTGCTACTAGTGTTACAAGGTTTGTCTGTATACTTGAACCAAAGCTTCCTCCTATTGGTATCTTTATGACATTGATCTTGCTTATAGGTATATCGAATACTTGTGATATTAGTATCTTGGTGTTATGTATGGTCTGAGTAGTGGTCCAAACAGTTAGTCCTCCATCTGGTTCAGGTTTTACTACTGCTACCTTGGGTTCAAGTTGCATATGGTATCTTCTATTAGTCTTAAATACTCTCTCGATAACTATGTCTGCTTCCTTAAAAGCTTTGTCAGGGTCTCCTTCAATGTATTCTTTTGTACAAGCTATGTTGTTCTTGATTTCTACTTCTTTTTGTCCAAATAGTATCTTGTCATGTATCTTAGGTTTACCAGGGGTCATAGCTTCTAGTGGATCAAGTAATGGTTCGTAGACCTCCCATTCAATTTTTATTGCTTCTAAAGCTTTTTGTGCGAGTTCTTCAGTTTCAGCTGCAACAGCAGCAATGTATTCGCCGACAAATTTTGGATGATCGGTTAGTACTTCCCAGTCTTTGTAGTTAACTTCGTCTATGCTGACGAGCCTTATGTTAAATTTCTTCCTTGGTATATCCTTAAATGTTATTACTACAGCACCCATCTTTTCTGCTTCACTTGTATCAATCTTCTTAACTCTAGCATGTGGGTAGGGACTCTTTAATATTCTACCATATAACATTCCTGGCAAGTATATGTCATAAGCATACTTTAGTTTTCCAGTAACCTTAGCTATACCATCATGTCTCACCGTGTTTTTGCCTATGTAGCGGTACTCTTTATGTCTAGGTGGAAGTATTATCCTAGACAAAACCAGTTTACCTCCTAGATGACAGGTCTCTCCTCTTACAAACCTAACTTATCCACATTAACCTGAGAATAAACTTTACGGTATAATGTCCCACATCGGCTAATAGCTATGACTGATATCAGTGATCTAACATGAATTGGTTATAAGGTAAGCTAAAAGCTATATACCCTAACCCTAAACATAAACTAGTCGTACGATTCAAGTTGTAGCTTATACTTCAATAGCAAGTTCTTGGAGGTATGTATCGTGGGAGATAGTTTACTCTTACGTAATGCAAAACTAGTTTTACCGGAAGGCGTTCTAAACGATATAGATATACTAATAGAGGACGGTATAGTAGCACGTATAGGTAGGGGGCTGGAAGCACCCAATGGAGTAGAAATCCTCGATGTTAAGGGTAAAATAGTGATACCGGGTGTAGTAGACGAACACGTTCACATGAGAGAGCCGGGATTAGAGCATAAGGATAATTTTACAAATGGAACACTTGATGCAGCTGCTGGTGGCGTTACAACAGTTATCGAGATGCCTAATACGTTACCACCAGTAGAAAACCATAAGATACTACTTGAAAAAGCTAAAAGGCTTGTATCCAAGGCATACGTAGACTTTGCATTATATGGTGTAATACATGATGGGAACATAGATGAGTTCGATGAAATGGTTTATGCAGGTGCTGTAGGCTTCAAGATATTCCTAGGTCCAACTACTGGTAATATACCAGCACCTAGTGATGGTACATTATATGAAGCGTTACTAAAATCAGCTAAATTCAAGGTGCCATTAGCTTTTCATGCAGAAAACTGGGATCTTGTAAAATACTTTACTGAAAAGGTAAAGTCCACTGGCCGAACTGATCCCAAAGCACACACAGATGCAAGACCACCAATATGTGAGGAAGAAGCTATCCAAAGAATAGCTTTGTACACTAAGAAAACAAATGGTATATCATTAATAGTACATATGAGTGCTCGTGAAGGAGTAGAAATACTACGAAGAGCTAGAAATGAAGGAATAAACATATGGGGCGAAACAAATCCACACTACCTTTTACTTACAGTAGAAGACTATGAAAAGTATGGCACATTGATGAAAGTTAATCCCCCTATAAGAGAAAAAGAACACCAGGAAGCACTATGGAAAGCTGTACTCAATGGAATAATAACAAACATAGGATCAGATCATGCACCACATACAGAAGAAGAGAAAAAGAAACCCGTTTGGGAGGCTGCTGCAGGTTTCCCTGGTGTAAGGACGTTATTACCTCTAATGATTGACCAGGCGCTAAGAGGAAAAATACCGTTAACTAAAATACCAGAACTATTATCTAAGAATCCAGCTAAATTATTCAATTTATATCCAAAGAAAGGAACTATAACCATAGGTAGTGATGGAGACTTGGTAGTAATAGATCCCAATGCTGAAACAATAATTAGGAAAGAAGACTTTCACTCCAAGTACCCACTATCACCATTCATAGGATGGAAGCTTAAAGGAAAGATAGTATACACGATACTAAGAGGAACCATAATTGCTGTAGAAGGTAAAGTCCTAGGAGGGCCAAGAGGTCAATGGATCAAGTACAGTATAGAAACCATACACAAGTAAGCGTACTAAAAGTATTGATAGGAAGAGTATTCTTAGACTATTCCTTACCCTCTAGAGATGCATATGACGTAAAGTCTTCCTCTATAAACAATTGTTCCAAGAGTCATTAATCCTTTTTTCCTTAACTCATTGAATAGTTCTTGAAGCCTCATGGGTATGTGTTCATACTCGTATACTATGATTTTATCTAGTTCTGCTCGTCCGTTTACTAGGTCAACTACTTCGTTTTTAAGGTTAGGTTCTAACTCATGTATTTTCATGGATTTTAGTTCATAGAAATATTCAGTACTAGTATGCAATGATTCCCCCCAATTCTTATCTAATAACTTGTCTTTTAATAGGTTTACGGGAAAGTTTTAATCTAAGCCCCCCTTATGATTATAAAACTGTACGAACAAACAGGGGTGATTTATTGACCGTGGAAGACCCTTATTCTTTAATTGAGAAGTGGCTTAAGGCTAAGGAGTTCATTGTTGTAGGTAAGGGGATTACAAGAGCTGATTCACTCGACAAAGCATTAGGTAAAGCTAAATTCATTGAAGACTACTTTGAGAAGGGAATGCTATTCGTAAAACAAGTATGGAGTACTGAACCACATGCAATCATTGAGGGAATAGACGTATCTAAAGCATTGAGAATATCAGGGGTTATAGGAGTTTTTACAGCAAAGGATATACCAGGTGAGAATCAAGTAGGTTATGCATTACCTGATCAGCCATTACTAGCTGAAGGCAAAGTAAGGTATCATGGTGAGCCTGTAGCTCTTGTAGTAGCGGAAGATATTGATCGTGCTTTTGAGGCAGTTGAAGCAGTTGAAATAAAGTATAAACCATTACCAGCACTACTAGATCCACTTGAAGCGATGGAGAGAAAGGATGTACTAGTACATGACGAGATGGGTTCAAACATAGCTTTTAGAACCAAGGTAAGGAAAGGAAATGTTGAGGAAGGGTTTGCTAAGGCTGACGTAATAGTAGAGAACGAGTACCGTACACACCATCAAGAACACTTGTACCTTGAAACTGAGGGAGCAGTCGCTATACCAGAACTAGATGGAAGATTAACTCTAATAACAGCTGGTCAATACCCGCACCTAGTACAATCAATAGTATCTAAAGTACTAGGAATACCTATGAGTTATATTAAGGTAATAATACCATACATTGGTGGAGGCTTCGGAGGAAAAGACGATGAAGGTCCACTAACAGCTGCTAAAGCAGCATTAGCAGCATATCTAACACGTAGACCAGTATTTCTAATGTATACACGTGAAGAATCAATGAGAATGCATCCTAAGAGGGAAGCAACTATAATAAGATATAAGTCTGGTGCAACAAAGGATGGAAAGCTTACAGCTATAGACGTAACAATAATACATGATACTGGTGCATATGCTAATCGTGGACCATACATACTATGGAGGGCAACAGTACATGCTTCAGGACCATACGATGTCCCTAATGCTAAGGTAGATGGCTACTGTGTATACACTAATAAAGTGCCACAAGGCTCCTTTAGAGGGTTCGGTAACCCAAGCGTACAGTTTGCAGCAGAAGCACAAATGGATGAGCTTGCTAGAAAACTTGGTATGGATCCTGTAGAATTTAGATTAAAGAATCTGCTAAGACCAGGTTCACTAACCATTACAAGCCAGTTATTAGACCATGCAGTAGGTGTAGCTGAAGCAGTAGAAAAACTAGCTAAGACCATGGAATGGTCTAAGAGAAGAAAAGAGATTGAAGAATTCAACAAGAAGAGTAAGAGGTATAAACGCGGAATAGGCCTAGGCGTAGGATGGCACGGTATTAGTACCAGCCGTGGAGTACCAGACTGGAGTAACGCATACATAAAGATAGACAAAGATGGTAGCGTAACAGTATTTACTGGAATAATAGAGATGGGGCAAGGCTCACCAAATGCTAGTCATAGACAAATAGTAGCAGAGATACTTGGAGCACCTATAGAGAAAATTAGAGTAGTATTCGGTACAAGTGACGCACCAGATACTGGTGCAACACATGCATCACGTGGTACAAGCATAGGTGCTATAGGAGTACTGGTAGCAGCAGCAAAGATAAGAGAAAGACTCAACAAACTAGCAGCAGAAGTGCTCAATACCAGCCCTGACAACATAGTAATAGAGAACGGTATAGTGCATCCCAAGGGCAAAAAAGAGCCATCAATGACCTGGGATGAGCTAGTAAAGCTAGCATACTCACGTGGAGTAGATCTATCAGCAACAGGATACTTCTTCCTACCTAAAGGAAAGTTCGATGATGCTCGTGGCCAAGGGTTTGCCTATCCAGCATATAGCTATGTAGCAGTAGCGGTAGAAGTTGAAGTAGACACCTATACTGGACAGGTAAGAGTACTAAGAGCATGGCCTGCACTCGCTGCAGGTAGAATAATCAATCCTGTGCAAGTAGAAGGACAGATGGAAGGTGCAATAGTACAAGGAATGGGCTATGTGCTCATGGAGCAGTTAGTTTTCGATGAAAAAGGTAGGATCTTGAATGCTGACCTAACAGACTACGTTATACCAACAGCACTAGATGCACCTAAGATAGAAAAGCCAGTATATGTTGAAGACTTATTCCGCTATGGACCATTTGGTGCTAAAGGTGTAGGCGAGATGGCATTAATACCAGTACCAGCAGCAATAGCTAACGCTGTATCCCATGCACTTGGTGTAAGGATTACAAAATTACCACTCACACCCGAGAATGTCTACTTCTTAATAAAAAAGGTTAAGAAGTAGGTGGGAACATGTTCTATAAGATACCTCACTTCAACTATTACCGTGTAGAAACACTTGACGAAGCACTAGAGCTAATAGACAAATTAGACGACTTCAAGGTTATTGCAGGCGGAACAGACCTAGTAATGGATCTTCGGATAGGTAGGTACAAGCCCAGAAACATAGTAGATATCTCCAATATACGTGAACTAGACTACATAGTAGACGAAGGCGATAAGATAAGAATAGGGGCATTAACTAGGCTTCAAGAAATTCTCGAGTCACCCATAGTAAAGACTAAGGCACCCGTACTAGCTGAAGCTATATACCAGATGGCCTCATGGCAAATACGAAACATTGCTACCATTGGCGGTAATTTGTGTAATGCTTCTCCTGCAGCAGATACAGCACCACCACTAATGGTTCTAGAAGCACAATTAAAACTAGCAAGCAAGACTGGTACAAGAACTGTGCCAATAACTGAATTCTTCCTAGGACCACGTAAGACCGTGTTAAAGAAGAATGAATTGTTAACAGAGATAATAATACCATATGAAAAAGATGTAGGGACATCAATGATAAAACTTGGTAGAAGAAACTCATTTACATTATCAGTAGTAGCTGTTGCAGCCCTTGTAAAAGTAGAAGATAATAAGTTCAAGGATGTACGTGTAGCGTTAAATTCCGTTGCACCAACACCAGTTAGGGCTAAAAGTGTTGAGAAATCATTGATAGGTAAAGAAGTTACCTTAGAAAATATTGAAGAAGCAGCTAAGCTTGTAGTGAATGACATATCACCTATAAGTGATGTACGTGCATCAGCGGAGTACCGTAAGGAGATGTCAATTATTCTTACACGTGATTCATTAATTAAATCTCTTGAGAGAATAGGATTAAGAATAGAGGGGTGATAGTATGAAGATAAGCTTTAAACTAAATGGTAAACCCGTAACAGTAGATGTAGAGCCGAACGAAGTACTACTAGATGTATTAAGATTTAAGTTAGGGGTAAAGAGCGTTAAGAGAGGTTGTGAAAGAGCTGAATGTGGCGCATGTACAGTACTATTAGATGGTAAACCAGTATACTCTTGTACGATACTAGCACCTCAAGTAAATGGTAGAGAAGTTATAACAGTAGATTACCTCGCTTCAACTGGTGAATTAGAGCCATTAATAAAAGCCTTTGTTGAAAAGGGAGCAATACAATGTGGGTTCTGTACACCAGGATTCCTATTAACAGCTTATGCCCTACTAAAGAAAAACCCCAATCCAACTGAAGAAGAAGTTAGAAAGGCTATTGAAGGTAACCTATGTAGATGTACAGGATATAAGAAGATTGTCGAAGCGATACTGGAAGCGGCAAAGGCTTTCAGCAGGAAATAATTTCCTATTAATACCACAATCCATTATTTTTCCCGTCATTATACGGTTTATATGATGGGAAAAGAATAAAACTTATTTTTGACCCCCTAACCAGTAAATATAAATGTGGATAGATTATGCGAGGGTTACTCAATTTAGGTATATCAAAAACCACAGCTACAGCAATAGGTATCGTTGTAATAATAATAATCATTCTTGCCGTAGCAATTTACTCAACACAACAGCCAACACCAACACCAACGACTACACCCGCTAAACCCAAGGTTACGGAGATTAAGATAGGTTTGATAGAGCCATTAACGGGTACTCATGCCGTTTTCGGTCAAGAGGCTAAACAAGCAGCCGAGCTATTGATAGAGATTATAAATGAGGAGCTAGGCGGTATAAAGTCTCTTGGCGGAGCTAAGCTAAAGTTGGTCGTTGCTGATGCAGGTGAGACACCTGAAAGCGCTAAGCTAGCAGCTGAGAAGCTAATAGCAGAAGAGCACCCACCAATAATTGTAGGAGCATATATTAGTAGACTTACAGCCGCTGTAGCTGAGGTTACTGAGAGAGAAAAAGTAATACTAGTAATGGACGGATTAGTAGACTCATTGACGGAGCAAGGCTGGAAGTACGTATTTAGAGCAGCACCAAAGGCTAGTGCACATGGTAAGTCTGCTGTAGAGTTCGTAATGGATATGGCTAAGAAGAAGGGCTTGGAAATAAAGACAGCTGTAGTAATGAACGAAGACTCTATATTCGGCCACTATGTTGCTGAAGGTGCCATATTGAAGCTTAAAGAGTATGGCGTTAAGATACTAGACCACATCGAATATCCATACGACATAGCCGATGCAACTCCACTAGTATCAAAACTAAAGGAGCTTAACCCAGACATAGTAATATCAGTACCATACTTCCACGACGCAGTACTAATCGCCAAGACCATTAAGGCTATGGGCTTCCACCCAATGTTCATCGCTGGTGCAGGTGCATGTGGTTACACCGACCCAGAATCCATTAAGGCTGCTGGTGAAGCAGTAGAATGGTACACCAACACCTATAGCTATAACCCAGCAAGACCAACAGAATGGAACCAGAAGGTAGTTAAGATGTTCAAGGAGCGCTACGGCAAACTACCAACTGAGGCTGCTGGAATCATATTCTACTCAATAATGGTTATAAAAGAAGCACTAGAGAAAGCCGGCGAAATGTACCCAGATGACCCATTAAACCCAGACCACTTACGTGAAGCATTCCTAGCACTAGACCTAACCGACGAGAACAGCATTGCAGCACAGCTTTATCCAACTGGACGCATAAAGTTCGCACCAAACGGTGACAACATCTACGCAGGAACAGCCATCATACAAGTAATCAACGGCGAACCGCACGTAGTATGGCCAGACCCAGAACCAGGTATAGAACCCATATTCCCAAGACCCGACTGGAAAGGCAGTAGTTAAGGCTTAACATTTTTCAAGGTATAAACAAATGCCTTTTTTACCACTCCCCTGCACCTCTTACCTGTTCTACTGCGCCTACTCCGCTAGTCTCGCAG
Source organism: uncultured Desulfurococcales archaeon (assembly GCA_964448055.1). Lineage (GTDB taxonomy): Archaea > Thermoproteota > Thermoprotei_A > Sulfolobales > WANQ01 > WANQ01. The sequence goes on from CAYUVB010000006.1 coordinate 42,821, forward strand.
CCAGTACTAACAGATACTTGATTCAGCTTAGAGGTGCATACATGATATGATAAGTGTTGATCCTATGCTATTAGTGCAAAACATAGTTAATGGAGTATTCATGGGACTGATATACTCTTTAGTGGCATTAGGGTTAGCATTAATCTTCGGAGTCATGGATATTATAAACTTTGCCCACGGAGACTTCGTGATGATTGGAGCATACCTAACATTCCTCCTAGCAACATCGCTAATGGTTGATCCAACACTAACAGTATTCTTAACAATGCCATTGTTCTTCATAATAGGTATCGCGGTATACAAGGGTATAATAGAGCGAGTACTAGGAGCCGAACCATTAATACAGATTGCTGTAACAGTAGGCTTACTAATGGTTCTAAGAAACCTAGCATTAATGATATTTAAGGCTGAACCACGTGGAGTACCCTTTACTGTCTTCGGGTTCCCAATAAACATAGGTCCAATAACCATTGCTGCTTCAAGACTAGTAGCCGGCATTGTTAGTCTAGTAGCATTATTTCTAGTACACATACTGTTAACTAAGACTAAGTGGGGTATAGCAATGAGGGCAACTGCTGATGACCGTGAAGTAGCTGAGTTAATGGGTATTAATGTGAAGAAGGTATATGCTGTAACATTTGGTTTAGGCATATCGCTTACAGCTCTAGCTGCAGCACTCATAATGACGTTTAGTCGTGCCGACCCCTACCTAGGACTACTATATGGTCTACTATCATGGGTCATAGTCGCAATGGGCGGTCTTGGAGGAGTTATAGGTGTACTAGCATCAGGTTTAATAATAGGTGTAATAGAGGCTATAGGTATATCCATTGTAAGTGCTGGTGCACGTGAACTATTCATCTACTTAACATTCTTCCTAATACTATGGTTTAGGCCACGTGGACTATTTGGTAGAAGATAACATGAGGTGTAAAGTAGTATGGCTAAGCCTAATAAGATCTTAGGCATACCTCGTAGGAACTTCTACGGTATAATAGTATTTGCATTAATATTATCAACTATACCAGTACTACTAAGATTCAACACATACTACGTTTACTTGGCAACAGACATAATATTGATAGCATCACTTGTAGCTGCATGGAATATTATTGGCGGATACGCTGGACAACTAGACTTGGCTGCATCAGCATACATGGCTCTTGGAGCAGTTGTTACAGGTAATCTACTAGCACTCTATGGCATAACGCCGTGGATTGGAATACCCATAGGCGTACTAATAGCTTTAAGTGTTGCTGTAGCAGTAGGTTATCCAACTTTCAGATTCGGTATAAAGGAAGTATGGTATGCATTACTAACGTCAGCACTAGTAGTAATTCTTAGCAGAATATACTGGTTAATCTATGGCTCAGCCGAGACGTATCTACCAACATATCAGTGGTCATGGTTTTATCTAAGGTTTAGCCGTTACGAGCCATTCTACTATATGTTGGTAGTAATGCTAGCAATAGTATTGTGGACTAACTATAGGATAAGGCACTCAAAGCTAGGATACTATCTCAATGCTATACGTGAAGATGAGCTAGCAGCTGAAGCATTAGGAATAGATGTGAGAAAATACAAGTTATACGCATTAATGATATATGCTACGTTGGCAAGTATTATAGGTGGAATATACGTGTGCATTACTGGTGTAGTAGGCTATCGTAACTTTGATCCATGGCTAGGAATAACAACTGCCGTAATGGGCATAGTAGGTGGACTAGGATCAGTTGAAGGAGCAGTGATGTCAGCTATGATTCTTAGAACACTTGAGGACTATTTAAGAGGAACTATAGGTGCACAGTATCCTGGATCACACCTACTGGTATATGGTATTATATTGATACTCGTAGGTGTGCTTAAACCTGAGGGACTTGCTAGTCTAATAGATTATGTGAAGAAAAAGATCCCATGGCTTAGGTCATGATAGGATTGTGAGGTGAGGAGTCTCATGCCTAAGACTATTCTAAAAGTTGTGGATGTTGTGAAGAGATTTGGTGGTATAATAGCAGTAAACCATATGAGTATGGAGGTCTATGAGAATGAGATACTAGGTCTTATAGGGCCTAATGGTGCTGGTAAAACTACCTTATTCAACTGTATTACTGGTGTTTACCGTCCAGAAGAAGGAGAAATATACTTCATGGAGGAAAAGATTACTGGTCTACCACCCCACGTTATAATCCAGAAGGGAATAGCAAGAACTTGGCAAAAGGTTAGACCTTTCAAAAAGCTAACAGTACTGGACACAGTTAGTGTTGGCGCATTACTAAGGACACCAGATGTAGACAAGGCTAGAGAGAAGGCCATGAATATCTTAGAGTTCGTTGGCATAGAGAAGGAGAAGTGGAATAGACTTGGAACAGAAATAACATTGATAGAGCATAAGCTAATAGACCTTGCTAGAGCTCTTGCTACAGAACCTAAGCTACTATTATTAGATGAGGTAGCTGCTGGCTTAAGACCTCATGAAATGGATAGATTAGCAAAGGTGCTCTTAAAGATACGCGATGAGAAGAAGATAACAATGATAGTAGTAGAACACGTAATGAGGTTCGTTATGGGCTTAAGTGATAGAATTGTAGTAATGCATCAGGGAAGGAAGATTGCTGAAGGCCTACCACAACAGGTAGCAAGTAATCCTAAGGTTATTGAGGCGTATCTTGGAACAAAACCACTATGATTGTGGGGTGAGGTGCATGGCTTTACTTGAGCTTAAGAATATTAATGCTGGTTATGGAGAGTTTAGAGTACTATTCGATTTAAACGCTAAGGTTGAGAAGGGACAAATAGTTGCAATTGTAGGACCTAATGGCGCTGGCAAGACTACTACCCTACGTACAATTATGGGTATGACCACCCTCTACTCCGGTGACATAGTATTTAATGGTAGAAGCATTACTAGAATACCGACTCATAAGAGAGTTGAGTTGGGACTTAGCATGGTACCTGAAGGTAGGAGAATATTCCGCACGCTAACAGTGTATGAGAACCTCGTTGCAGGTGCTATTACTAAGCGTGCACGGGAGAAACTAGAGGATACGTTAGAAATGGTTTACAACATATTCCCGAAGCTAAAGGAGAGACGAAACCAGATAGCAGGTACACTGTCTGGTGGAGAAGCACAAATGCTTGCTATAGCTAGAGCACTTATGTCTAGACCTGATGTACTATTACTTGATGAACCTAGCCTAGGATTAGCCCCAAAGATAGTAATACAGATATTCGATGTAGTAAAGAAGCTTAGAGATGAAGCAGGGAAAACAATTCTACTAGTAGAGCAACATGTAAAACATAGTTTAGAGATAGCAGACTACGCTTACGTACTAGAACAAGGTAGGATAGTACTTGAAGGCGAAGC
>CAYUVB010000006.1:46284-51640 GCA_964448055.1 uncultured Desulfurococcales archaeon
CATATGCCTTGGAACACTTACTATGATGAGTGTAGCTAAGCCCACTATTATGGAGTACTTTAACGTAGGCAAGGAAATGTATGATCTCCAACACATAGCTTACGTACTAGGTATCTTTGCAGCATTCTTCCTCGGCCATACAAAGCTGTACGAGGGGAGCTTTAAGAAGGACGTATTGTTAGCTGTAAGCTTTGCTGCAATACCTCAAATACTAATCCCCCTATCGACGTCATGGACCATGGTTGTTGTACTAAGGTTTATACAAGGATTCGTTATAAGCCTTGTACCATTATTTAGCTCGCAGATTGCCAGATACTTTGTTGCTGAGAGACCATTTGCTAAAGGCATTATATTATCCGGTATATTCTGGGGAGGCTTTCTCGGGGCATTTACAGCTGGTTTTCTAATGCAATACTTTGGCTGGAAGACAACCTTTATTTTAACAGCATTGATGATGTACTTAATGCTTGGCATCTGGTGGGCTTTAACAGAAGACTTCACCGTAATACATGCTCGTGGAGAAGCTGAGTCTAAGATTAGTATTTGGAAGATGAAGTTTACGTGGGCTATGGGGTTTACGTTCTTCCCAGCTATATGGGTTATATTCACCATAGTGGGTTTCTCAGCATCACTGGGATACGCTATTGGATGGTCTAAGAGCCAAGTAGCGTTGCTTAACAGTAACTTGAACATAGCCAAGGCTATATGGTCTATAGTCTTCGGGTACATAGGTTACCGTTTATCAGCTAATAACCCAAGTCCACGTGGACTGTTTAAAGCGATAATACAAGTCATGACGCTATCCTACGTGTTATCGTTTATAGGACTATGCCTCTATGGATACGCTATACTGGGAGATAATTATACTCTAGCACTAGTAATGGTATGGCTTGTAGGTACTATTCAAGGGACAGCACCAGCTTTCTGGACTTCAGCACCAGCAACTTATCCGGAAGAGATTTTCCCAAGAGCCTCCTTTGCATTAGGTGTAATATCTAATATACCTAACACCATAGCTCCAGCAATAACAGAAATGCTATCACAAATAAACCCTATCCTAGCACTAAGTGAACTAGCCATAATGCCCCTTATAGGAATAGTATCATTAGTAATAGTATCACGTATGAGGCTACCTATAGAAGAACTTTCTTAACCTATTCGGATTATCTCTTGGCCAAGTAATCATTCATTTAAATGTGAGTATAAGAGAAGCATTTTATTACACGTAATTATACTTAAGTAACAGAATTATGCAAAATATTTTTATACGCTAAGACGTCATCAGCTATTGACTACTACTCGAGAAGCATTTTGGGGGGTTAGCTAATATGCCTAAGCCCATAGTAGATCAAAACAAATGTACTGGTTGTGGAACATGTGTATCATCTTGTCCACAAGGAGTACTAGAATTACAAGGTGGGAAAGCAGTAGTAGCTAACGAAGAAGCATGCATTGGATGCCGTGTCTGTGAGTCAGTATGTCCTGAAGGTGCAATAACAGTCCAAGACTAATTATAGCCTATAATACTACTTGTAATTCAACCTTATCCATCTTTTTCTTAAATAATCATCAATATGTTTTTAGCTAGGTACTCTCTATACAATACCATAGTAGGCCTCAAGCTTAGCTAAATAAAAACGTGTACAAGGTCGTGATGGCAAAATGAGTAATCTCACATTTGAGGATGCAGTATTAGCATTAATACTCGATGGAGCAGAGTATCCTAACGAAATAGCTAGCATACTAAGAGTTGATGTCGATGAAGTTAAGAGAGCATTAAAGAACCTCGAACTTGAAGGGCTTGTTAAAGTTGAAGAGAAGGGTTTCTGGATATTTAAGAAGAAAGTATACAAGTTAACTAGTAAAGGCTATGAAAAAGCAGTTGAAGCTAAGAAAAGAATTAGTAAGGTAGCTGAAGAGGTTAAGAATACTTTAGAGAAGGTTAAGAAAGGGCTAATTAGTAAAGATACTGTTATTAGCGAGTTAGAACCATATGTGCCATTCTTTCCATTATTCTTATACTTTAATCTACTTGATCTTATGCTCCTACTACCGTTAATAGAGTTACCCCTCATAGCTGGTATACTTGAAGATTACGGAGATTATGAAAATTTAGGATGAGATGTAGATAGCTTCGAAGATGTGGATATAAGTTAATTAGTCTTTACTAATCTTTTTTCTGACCTGGAAATGATCATTGATAGGAATGTGTTAGTGAAAGCTTGGAGTATTGCTTGGCCATTGATTATTGCTGAAGCAGTTGACAGTATCCTCTCTATTACAGATACATTCTTTGTTTCACGTCTAGGTGATGAAGCTGTAGCTGCTGTAGGCTTAGCAGGTTATGCTTCATGGGTATTCTTTGTTTTCACACAATTATTCTATATGGGTTCTATGATTATAGCTGCTCAAGCTTATGGAGCTAGATTGTACGATAAAGCGTCTAGGGCTATAGGTGAGTCTCTTACATCAGCCGTACTGTTTACTTCTATATCAACCGCAATGGTCTTCTTAGTGGCTGGAGATATCGTAAGTTTGCTAGCAGGTAGTGAGGTAAGCTCCAAACTTATAGTTGATGCAACGAATTATCTTCAAGTACGTGTTCTAGGATTACCAGTATTATCGGCTGCAATGGTGCTTGGTGCTGGATTTAGAGCTATAGGTGATACTAAGCCTTCAATGGTAGCTACTCTTGTAAGTGCCATAGCTAACATAATCCTCGATCCAATATTGATCTTCGGGTTATTAGGTTTTCCTCCTATGGGTGTTCTTGGTGCTGCTATAGCGTCGTTTATTGCTACATGGTTTAGCATGGTAGCTTACATACTCTTTATACGTAGATTACCCTTTAGCGTTAAGCCGCTAAGGCCTGGAAAAGAGGCATGGGCTGCTTTTAAGTTGGGATTACCTGCTATGATAGAAAGACTAGTATTTGCATTAGGAAACATGGCGTACATAGGAGCTATTGCTAGATGTGGGAAAACACCCTTAGCAGCTCATACAATAGGTATACGTATAGAAACCTTCGCCTATTTACCTGCTTTTGCCGTAAGTATTGCCACAACAAGCATGGTGGGCCAAAGTGTTGGTAAAGGAGATCTTGATGAAGCTAAGAAGATCGGGTGGGAGCTCATAAAGATAAACACTCTATTCATGACCGTTATGGGAGTAATACTTGTGGTAATAGCCCCTTATGCTCCGATGGTCTTTACAGACAATGATGAAACTCATAGGCTGGCAATGATATACTTAATCTTGGCGGGTATAAGTGAGCCAGCATTAGGAGCAGCTATGAGTGCTTCAAGTGCTATCCGCGGGGCTGGGAATACTATAACACCAACAATAATTAATGTGTCGAGTCTCTATACTCTACGTGTTACATTAGCATATATTTTAACAAGATTGTTACCTAGAAGTAACTGTCCTATTGGTGCATGGATTGCTATGGACGTAGACCTATTTGTGAGGTCACTTGTACTTGCTATAATATATAGGGGGAAGTTCCATAAGCTAACAAGACGTGTTACAAGTGAAGCCTAAGAGATAAGGTGAAGACCAATATGGTGAAGACGGTAATAATAACACATGATGATTTAGACGGTGTTGGTGCGGCAGCACTTTATCTCAGGGGTAAAGGGCTTAAACCTTATGAGGTCTTAATAGGCTTTAGCAAACCTCATCAAATAGTTGAGAAATTAAAGAAAGCGTTAAAGGAAGAACCAGAAGTAATAGCAGTAATGGATTTAGGGTTGAATAAGGATATTGTGGATGAAGTGGTAAATATTATAAGTTCATCCAATGTAGTAATTGAATGGTTTGATCACCACGTATGGGATAAGAATTGGATAAGGAAGCTAGAATCAGTAAACGTAAGATTATATGTAGATAATTCGACTTGTGCTACCGGTGTTGTAGCTAAATACCTGGGTTTAAACGACGAGTTTTCGTTAAAGCTTGTAGGAGTAATATGTGCTATAGACTTATGGAGATGGGATAACCCGTTAGCACCATTCATGTATCGTATAGGTATGTGGGTTGACGAGAAACAAGAATCATTGCTAAAACTTGTAGCATTTTTTGCTTCAGGCAAGTTATGGGACAAGGATTTTAATGAAATCGTAGAAGAATATGTTAATAAGGAGTTAAAGAATTATAAGAAAATCGACCGTATTGTAGAAGTAATGGATATTGACGATTGTAGAGTGGTTTTAGCAGTAAAATACTGGGATGGTCCTCCTCATCGTAGTTTACTAGCACAATATCTAATTGCACGCTATAACGCAGATGTAGCAATTATACTTAGACCCTGGGGCGGTATTAGCTTAAGATCACGTACAGTAGATGTTAGAAGTATAGCCTTAGAATTAGGTGGCGGGGGCCATCCTAGAGCTAGTGGTGCACCACTGAATGCCTCATGGTTAAGAAAGATTTTTGCAAGAATTTATCCAAGGATACTATATGGTCCTGTGAAAAGAAGAGTAGTAGCAGCAATAATGAAGACAGGGTGTAAGTATATTGGGGGAGAAGGAGAGAGCCAAGGAGATTATACGTAGGCTTGAAAGAGTATTTGATATAGATCCAGAGGAATTCATAGCTCTTAAAGCATATCTTGAGCGAAAAGATCCTTTTGAATCCCTTGTAGCAACAATTATATCTCAAAATACTTCTGAAAGAAACTCCTTTAAAGCATGGAACAATCTAAAATCAAAGATTAATATAGATCCTTTTACCATAGCTAAGATTGATCCTAAGGTAATAGCTGAACTTATACGTCCCGCGGGGTTACAAGACCAAAAGGCTAGGGCTATAGTATCTGCTGCTAAGTTCATAGCCGAAAACTTCAATGGCGATATGAAGAAGCTATTAAGCCTACCAGTAGAGGAGGCTCGAAGAATACTAGTAGAGAATATACCAGGCGTAGGCTGGAAAACAGCTGACGTAGTACTGAGTATGTATGGTAAACCAACAATAGGTGTTGATACCCATATCTCTAGGGTATCAGTAAGACTTGGCTTTACTAAGACTAGGAGATATGAAGAAGTTAGACGCAAACTAATGGAACTATACGATCCAGACGAGTATTATAAGGTACATCTACTACTCATACTCTTAGGTAGGAGGTACTGTAAGGCAAGAAATCCTTTATGTAATCAATGCCCTGTAAAAGACTTATGTCCAAGACATGGTATTACATAGAATACTTAGAAAGTATCCAAGAAGAGGTAATTGTACTAGAAGACCCCTGCCGAAGGATTATGGAGGTTTAGAAGGGAGTGAAAATTTAAGAAGAGTGAAAAACTACAAAGATTGCTTTAAGAGGAAAACGCATAATATCAAGCTAAACCAATTCGTTAAA
>CAYUVB010000007.1:0-6257 GCA_964448055.1 uncultured Desulfurococcales archaeon
CCCTCTTTATGGTAGAAGAACCCTATCATTAAAGCTTGGACCACTTAAACCCTGGCATCTACGCTGGTTCCTACCATCATATACTAGTATTGATAGAATAATAGTATACGGAGTAGTCGGGGGTATACCATACTATCTTAGATTATTCAAAGACAACATACCCGTTTACGAGAACATTAAAAACTATTCTTATACAAGAACTCGCTACTCTATAACGAAGTAGACTTCATGTTAAGAGAAGAATTCCGTAATCCCTCAACATATAGTAGGATAATAAAAGCAGTAGCACAGGGATACAATACGCTTGGAAAGATAAGTGATTTCACAGGTATAGCTAAAACACACCTAACAAGCTACCTCGAAATACTCGAGAGAATAGGATTCATAGAGTATAAGCGACCACTATGGAGTAAGAGAGGATACTATACCGTAAGGGACTATCTCCTAAGATTCTACTACAATATTATAGACGACGTAAAAGAACTAGTAGAACTAGAACAAACAGATACTGCATACAATGAAGTACAAGCTAGACTAGACAACTACATGGGGAAAGTATTCGAAGACATAGTATACGATCTCATACCCCTCCTAAAAGAGAAAGGGCTGATAGGAGAATTCAATATGCTAGGAAAGATAGTACACAAAGGAGTGGAAGTAGACCTAGCACTCATAGACACGAGAGAGAAGAAAGCAACACTAGTAGAAGTAAAATGGGGTGAAGTAACAGATAGGGAAGCACCAAGAATAATAAATAGTTTAAAACAGAGAGCATCAAAGATAAAGAACCTAGAAGAATACACCATATCGTATACTATAATTGCACGAGAAGCTAGAGTAAAGAAATATAAGAACATAGTAGTAGACTTAAAAACACTGGAAATATGAGGAAGGGATAGATCATAGGCAAGTACTTAGGAGGGAGCTTATCTTATCCGTCTCTAAGGCCTTAAATAAACGTATCTATGGTTTCTTAATGTATTCCTGTACTATGTTTTTGTATAGTGGTGTTTGCCAGGCCCATTCTTTTCCTATACCTAGTTCTGTACTTGGTTTCGGCTGGGATATACTTGTGGTACGATACAGTTCTATCATTAAGCCAGCATCCTCTAATATGCGTGCTGTTTTTGGCTCAGAGTCTGGGTCCTCTACTAGGCTTTGTAGCTTACTTGGCTTGATGCTTGTTTCCTGAAGGATCTTCTTTATTTTTTCCTCGTATACGCTCATGAGCTTCTTGGTATCCCAGCTATATTCGGCTAGCTCTATTGTTAGCCTCGGGTTACCACCAGTTATACTATATGCTTCGTCTACCCGTATACGTGGCTCGAGTTGTTCTATGAATTCTTCATAGCTCCCATAGTCCATGTTCCATATTAGTGATACCCGTGTATACGTATGTCTTACAAGTATTCTCTTAGAGGCTCCCTCAGAAGTAGTAATTACTACCAATAGTTTATTGGTGTACTCTGATGCCTTCCATGAAATCCACTCGTATACGAGCTTAGTATATCTATCAACATTTTCTAGGCCTATAGCCTTGTATACATCGTCGATTACTATGAATAATCCATTACCAAGACTCTTCAACTTAACCCATATCTTATCTACAATTAGCTGAACTATGTTGGAGAGAATACTTGGCAAAGGGCCACCTATATCCCTTAATAAGTCCCTGATAATACTGTTTATCACGGGTCCTCGGAATTCTAATGCTTTAGCAACATTGTACTCTAATGCGTTAATATATAGTGAGGTATAGTTCTTAGAACCAAGCCTCCGCGTGAGATATCTCATGAGAGTAGTTTTCCCGCATCCCTCAGGACCGTAGATAATTAATGGGAAATGATTAAATCTATCAATAAGGCTTTCTAGAACACTTTCCTCAACAAGACGATTTGAATAACAGATAACCCTACCGAGTATTCTCAAAGTAAACCTACAATCCAATCCAGTAAACCCTAGTCACGATATAGTTTCGGGGAATATACTAAAATAACGCTAGCGTATCTGTTGACAATAAGTTATTGGGTTTAACAAACATATAGTTAATCTCCACGTACAACTATACCTTCATAGATAATACTATCCTAAACAGAATACTTGTCACCATCATTTATGTAGCATGTTAAACAAGAGATAGGGGATTAGTTGCAGTAGCTACTAGATAAACTAGGGCAAGAGGTTAACAGTAAGTTTTCATAGTAGACAGAAAGGTTAAGGATATTACTATGCTAGCATTGGTGTACTTGTTTATTCTGTTGGTGTTAGTGTTCTTGGTGGTGTTATTGATTTTACTTTTACTTTTTTCTTGAGTAGCCTCATGTATAGGTTTAGATGTCTTTGGGCCATTCTATGCCATTGTGTTCTTACTGCATAGCTGTATAGGAAGCTCATGTACGGTACTACTATGTCGTAATTCTTTACCACCCATCTTAATATCCGAGCTAGTGCTTGTGGGTTATCTGGTGATACGGTTAACTTGGGTGCATGCTGGTATAGTTCTATGAGCTTTGGTACACGGGTTCCTATTATTGGCTTCAGACTACCCATTGATAGGTGTAGCATTCCGCTTACGCTATAGAATTTCACGCTCCTATATGGTAGTAGGATTATATCTGCTAAAGCATTTAATTCAAGTATCTCGTTGCTATCTAGGTATCTTTCCCAGAAGATGAAGTTGACGAGCCTGTCTATTCCTTCCAGGTACTCGAGTACCCGTTTATCCCATACCTCGCCTGCTACTATCACTGTTAAGTCTTTTTTACCCATACGTAGTATTCTAAGTGATTCCAACAGTATGTCTAGTCCTTTATCTCGTTTAAGGAATCCTGGTATTACTGTTATAGGTCCATGTATTTTTTCTTCACTTAATCCTAGGTCTTCTAGCAGTCTCCTCCTAGGGTAGCCTAGGTAGGGGTTAAGTAGTGTACCATGAGGTATTCTCTCTATACGGTAGGGGATTATACCCTGATTTCTTAGCTCGAATTCTTGTAGATGACTATGAACTATTATTACGTCACATGTATTTAGCTTCCTCTGAAACTCTATAGTCTCCTTCTCATCAGTATATGGGTGATGTACTGTGTGTATTGTAAACACTATCTTCTTAGCTAACCCTTCTTCACGAGCTCTTACGGTAAGTCTTAGTATCTGGTCACCGTAGCCGTACAGGCTATAATCATGTTGAACATGTAGTATATCCGCTCCACCAATCTCAGACAATACATCTAGTACTCCGTGAAGCTTGCTACCACCTCTAGCAAACACTGGATACACATAAGCACCCGCAAAACTATCATGCCAGGGCTTGTTTCCAGAACCAGTATCAGCTATAACGTAAACCTCAACATCACGGCTAATGGACTTTAACGATGCGATAAGCATCCTAGTGTACTCAGCAATACCACAGTGAGTTGGAGGATAAGATGATACAAAAACTACTCTCACACACAAAACACCCAAAGATAAGTATAGCTCTTTCAGAATATCTAATTTTATCCCAACACCATCCCCCATAACAGCATAAGCCTAAAACGAGACCACTAAATACACCCAATACGTATAGATGTATCACGGTGATCTCATGGAGTACGTATCTCTGATTAGGGAAATAGGATTTGGAGTTGATCTAGTCGAGGGTAGAGATGATAAAGCTGTTAGAAGAGCTATACACGATATAATCCACAGAGTCGCCATACCATACCTCAGGGAAGCAGGCCTAGACTTATCCAGTATACTACTAAGGATCCTAATATTCACCCCGAACCCAGATAAAGTAGAAGACAACGTAATAGTCAACGAGCTACCCTTAAAATTCGGCAAGATAATCATAGAAAAACATGCAGGCGGAGCACAATTCGACAACACTATAGCATCAATAGTAGTCCTAGAAATAAACATACCCAAGCAAACACTACACCAATACCGGCAAGCTTCATCTGATGCTCAACGCTGTTGAGTGTATCAACTCTTTATTATCTTAGTTAGTCTTTCAACGGCTTCGGCTAGGTCTTCTTCATCGTTGTAGAAATGTGGTGAGAATCTGAGGAGTCCTCTCCTTATACTCACAACTATCTTTCTCCCATTTCCACGGGTAAGTTTCTCAGCTACTTCACCTATGTCTTTGCCTACTATCTTAACGGTTACTATGGAGCCCCTCTTCTCCTGTTCTACTGGTGTGACTAGCTTAACGTTTGGCAAGTTCTCGAGTTCTTCGATGAGGTACTGGGTTATCTTCATGTTATGGTCGTATATTGCGTCTATGCCTAGGCGTAGGAGGTATTCTATCGACTTGGCCATACCTAGCTTAGCACAATACGCACTAGTACTATACTCGAACTTCCTAGCCGTATCAGCGTACTGGATCTCAGTTGATACATCGAGAGACCACATATCTTTAACCGACCGCCACCCTACAAGCCCTGGCTCCAGCTCCTCATAGAGATCCCTCCTAATGTATGCTACAGCAGCACCCATAGGCCCTATGAGCCACTTATAGCTACCTGTAATGTAGACGTCGACATCCAGCGACTTGACATCCAATGGTATGTATCCAGCTGCTTGTACGCCATCAACAATTAGTAGGGCGCCCACCTCGTGGGCTCTCTCAGCAATAGCTCTAAGATCGAACCTCTGCCCAGTCAAGAACTCTACATGGCTCAAACAGACAGCCCTAACCCCCCTATCTATCCTTGAGAGAACCTCGTCCTCATCAACCAAGTAGTCCTTAGCCCTAATCAGCTCAACCCTCCACCCCTTCTCCTTACCCACCCTCACCCAAGGATAAACAACTGTTGGAAACTCAACGTCAGTCGATAAGATCCTACCGTCCCTCCTAAGCGCCCAAGCTATAGAGTTCAACGCCTCAGTTACACTACTGAACACAGCAACCTCATCCACACCACAACCAAACAGCTTGGACGCAGTACTCCTCAACACCTCGTAAACCATAGCCTCCTTCTCCTCATCCAAGTAGACAGTACCCTCAGAGAGCACACCCTCCAAGAACTCCATCACAGCCCTGATAACAGGCTTAGGTGTTAAACCAATACTCGCCGTGTTCAAGTAAACATACTTCTCTAAAGCAGGAAAATCACCTAGAAGATCCCTTCTCAAAAGACACCCCCAAGAAATAACCCAACAAAATTAAATAAATTTCTGCTCCCTAGTAGGACACCCTCATCATACAGCAACTTACCAAAGCATACACAAAGAACTCTTCCAACTCTTTTTCCAATTCTTTTCTAGTTTTATGCTCCCTTATTCCTATAAGCTATGTAGCCTAGTAGGTAAGCAGCCTTTCAATTCTTTTCTAGTTTTACGGCAATAGCTGTTAAAAACTCTACGTTATCACTATTGTCTCTAATCTTTCAATTCTTTTCTAGTTTTACACGCTGCTCTTCTTTACGTTGGTGTCAGGTGTGCTGCTTTCTATCTTTCAATTCTTTTCTAGTTTTACCATAGGAGCAGCAACTATATCCGTCAAGGGCAGGCTGGACTTTCAATTCTTTTCTAGTTTTACGGGACACCATCAGACCTTGCACTGGGACACCATCAGAACCATGAGCTTTCAATTCTTTTCTAGTTTTACAATCCACACATATCACACCATTGAGACCTGGAAACCATAGAGCATCTTTCAATTCTTTTCTAGTTTTACTAAATGGTTTACGGAATGGTTCAACGAATTCACTATTATATTAACTTTCAATTCTTTTCTAGTTTTACTTAGGAGAAAACGGCAGAGGAACCCTAGAAACAGCATTCCTTTCAATTCTTTTCTAGTTTTACGCAGGCATCGAGATACATGAGAAGAGAGCTACATCGAAGAGCTCCTTTCAATTCTTTTCTAGTTTTACGTTATTACTAGGGCCTTTCCTTGTGCTCGGACCTTGGCTGCAACTTTCAATTCTTTTCTAGTTTTACAGTATTCCACCTTTGCCCCAATACGCTATTTCTCCTACCTGTATCTTTCAATTCTTTTCTAGTTTTACCCATAAAGGATTACTGAATGGTTATATCGAGGATACCATAACTTTCAATTCTTTTCTAGTTTTACGTAACTGATATAACCATTGGACTAGTAAGATTCTACTATCACTTTCAATTCTTTTCTAGTTTTACCCCCATACCTCCCTTACCTTGAAGCACAGCTCACCCTTGTAACTTTCAATTCTTTTCTAGTTTTACATAACCACTATATTCAAGGCCATTAGAGGAGGGCTAAGCTAAAGCTTTCAATTCTTTTCTAGTTTTAC
>CAYUVB010000007.1:6357-49123 GCA_964448055.1 uncultured Desulfurococcales archaeon
TCAAGGCCATTAGAGGAGGGCTAAGCTAAAGCTTTCAATTCTTTTCTAGTTTTACCTGTCGGGTGGAACCCGCAGAGTAAATGCGAGCCGTAATTTCATTTCTTTCAATTCTTTTCTAGTTTTACTACCCCTATACTTATTATCTCTTCTATCATAATTATTAACGCTTTCAATTCTTTTCTAGTTTTACGGAATCATATAAGCCATAATCCTATAGGCCTTCCTTAGCTGCACTTTCAATTCTTTTCTAGTTTTACATAACCACTATATTCAAGGCCATTAGAGGAGGGCTAAGCTAAAGCTTTCAATTCTTTTCTAGTTTTACAGTAGCCCAAATAGCCGGTGGAATACTCGTTGGAGCCGGGGTCCTCTTTCAATTCTTTTCTAGTTTTACTTTGGAACAAATCAAATGCATAACAGACCTCAGTTGCAGGTATGCTTTCAATTCTTTTCTAGTTTTACCTGCAGAATAGTACTGCTTGGTTCAGCACGTATACTCCGTCTTTCAATTCTTTTCTAGTTTTACCACAATATTTGCACACACAGATATCGGCGGCTTCATTAGAGTCTTTCAATTCTTTTCTAGTTTTACTGCACAGTTCTTTGTGTTTAGATTTATCTCTGTATTCTTTCTTTCACGGCTTAGTATTTAAGTATATCTTCTATGCTTGGTTTACTTAGTTTTAATAACTTATGTAAAGTCTAGTGTTTTATAACAATTCTATGTTGCAGTGTAATCAGTTTTCATTAATTACTTTATTGAGCTAATTTTCATAACTAAAATGTGCTCACAGATATGGATTTATTGCTTGATCGATGTAGTTATATTGTATTCTACTTATCGAGACACGTTATTCTCTTTATAGGTTGTGGTCTATTAATGTGTTTTTGACGCTTTTATGCAAAGCTCTATGATGTAGTAATGTGGCTATATTACCATAACGTAGGTCATGGCTTGATTGGTGTGTATCAAAAAGAAAGGTGTGGATTTGTGTTTTTATATTATTAGCTTTGCCCATTGCGTTGGATATACGGCAGCTTTTCTTCCTTTTTGTATTATTAGTTCGTTTCTTTTTAGCTGATTTATGTAGTTTTTCATTGTTTTGGGTGTTTTGTTGTGTGTTTTTGCTAGTTCTTCTATTGTTATTCCTGGGTTTTCTATGATTGTTTGTAGTATCTTTTTCTTTTCCTCGGTTAGCGGGTTGTGTATTAGTTTTATTATTTGGTGTGGTATTCTTATTTCCCATGGTTCTTCTGTTTCTGGTTGTATGTATATTTCTACTTGTTTCTTGGTTGCTAGTAGTATTAGTAGGGTTATTGTTGCTAGTAGTCTGTTTCCTCCGGTTAGGTCTAAGATTATTGGTTGGGGTTGTTTTCTTAATTCACGTGTTATCGTTGTTATTGTTTCGTCTATGTTTGTTTGTGGTACTTGTATTAGTTTTGGTTGGTTTAGCCCTATTTTTGATAAGTAGGCTTCTAGGTTTAGGTATGCTCTCTTTAACGCCCCTGCAAGTGGTGATGGAGATATTAGTACTATTGCGTCTAGTCTTGTTGCATGACTTCTATGTAGTCTCCTTATTATGTAGTCTTCGTGGTATCCTAGGATGAATAGGAATGTTCTATGAGTATACAATGTGTTTCTCCAATATATTTCTCGTTGTAGGGATTTGTAAGGCTAACTGTCATCAAAGACAATGTAGTGTCATTACACTATTCTTCTAGATATAATGCTCTCCAAGTATTATAGATGCTCATGTTCAGTATTGCTGGGTCATTACTATGTGTTAAAGAGTTTAGGTAGGGATGTCTTTTTAGTTCTGAATGGAAAGTAATACCGATGTACTCCTATCCCCTCCATAGGGGCATATTATGATTAGCCGCCTCGATATCCTCCGTGGATTAAGGAGACTTCACTGGCTTAGGCAGAGAGACCCTGTCGAACTAGGTCTACGGGGATGGAGTTGGGATAATCCTCCTTTACGTCCTCGAGCGTATTTTGGTCTTGGTGTTTCTGAGGTAGCTTATCGTTATTGTGAAACAGCTCGCGATGTATTCCTACGTAGGGTTAGGAGACTTGAGTTTAAACCCTCTCCCCAGATGAGGATTGGCTCAATAGTACATTCAGTGTTCCATGCTGCTGCATGGGATGTGAGAAGACTATTAGTTAACGGTCTTGATTCATGGAGGGTTTATGAAGAGCTTGCGGGAAAGGCTAGGGAGAGATTAGCTGAGCTAATTGGTGGGGATGGTGTTAGCTGGGCTGTATCATTCTATAAGTACCTGGTACTAGGGTGGGCTAGTGAGGCTGCACGTGTAGAAGCACTTTATGGTGGGGAGGCGGTTACATGGCTTCCATGGTTTACCGAGGTAAGAGTTGATGGTAGTAGCTTGGGTTTATCAAATAATCTAAGGGTTGACGCATTAGCTGAGGGAGGAGTCGTAGTCGAGGTAAAGTATGGTAAGCCACTAGACTTCCATAAGACAGGGCTAGCTGGTTATGCTCTTGCTATTGGATCTCAGCTAGAAGTACCAGTAGACTATGGAATACTAGTATACGTTAACGGGATACCAGAAGGTAAGCCTAGGATAAGCTACGAGTACGTCTACATAGATAACCATCTTAGACACGAGTTTCTAGAAAAACGCGATGAGATAATAGACATGCTTGAAACCCAGCGTGAACCACCTAGACAACCTAGCTGTCCCAAGACGTGTCCATTCTACGAGTACTGCTGGGGTGCATGTAGTTGAAGACAATGATTATTTCAGGGTATGGGGTAAAAATAGGAGTAGAGAAAGGTATACTAGTAGTTAAGGACAAGAATAGCGTTGAGAAAATTAGTATTGGGGATTTGGATCAAGTAATAATAGCAACTAGTGGTGTAAGCATAACTTCCAAGGCCATTAGAGTACTACTAAGACATGGCGTTGACGTTGTATTCCTTGACTCCCGTGGACTACCTGCTGGAAGGCTATGGCTACCATATCTTACTAAGACAACTCTCACTCGTAGAGCACAATACGAAGCCTATGTCAACGGCTTCGGGTTAACCATAGCTAAAGCCATAGTACAAGCTAAGCTAATGAACCAGGCAGGACTACTTAGAAGACTAGCAAGGAATACTGGAGACAGCGAGCTTAGAGAAGAATCCTATAGAGTCGAATCACGTCTCTCTAAGATAGAAGAAGTTGGTGGGAGCCTAGTTGAAGCACGGGATAAGCTAAGAGAAATAGAAGCACACGCGGCAAGAGCGTACTGGAGCTGTCTTGCAACAATACTTCCAAGAGACATAGGCTTTAATGGAAGAGACTATGAGTCAAGCGATGCATTCAATATCTCCTTGAACTATCTCTATGCGGTAGCGTATACAGAGGCTTGGAGGGAACTAGTACTAGCAGGCCTTGACCCGTTTGCAGGATACCTACACGTTGATCGTAGTGGTAGACCCTCACTAGTATACGATTATATTGAAATGTTTCGTGCAAGCCTAGTAGACTACATGCTCATAAAACTATATACGAATACCACATGGAGGCCAAGGATAAGCGATGGATTATTAGACCATGAAAGCAGGGCTAGACTACTCAAAGAATTCTACCTAAACCTTGAGAGAAAGGTTAAGCCACGTAAGAAAAACCAGTCAATGACCCTTAGACAAGCTCTTAGACACTATGCTTACAGGCTAGCTGATTCACTAAGAGAACGCCAGCCCTATGAAGGATTCGTAGAAAAATGGTGATCAAGCTATGACTAGGTACATAGTAGTCTATGATGTAAGCGATGATAAAGCTAGAGCTAAACTAGCAGAACTCCTACAAAAGAAGGGGTTAACTAGAATACAGAGAAGCGCATTTGTAGGAGAACTTAGTAAAACTGAGCTAAAAGATCTATTGAGGAAGGCTAGACAATTAATTGATGAGGTGAACGATGTCCTCCACATAATACCCATATGTCGTTATGATTGGAGTAAGAGAATCATAATAGGAAGACCGCTTAATGAGAGAGGTAGAAGAGTTGAAGGCATATTATTTGTATAAGCACTACGTTACTCCATGGGATGTTAAACAGTATGTTTACTGCCCCATGATACCATGGATAGTATATCATCTAGGAATAAATGAGCCTCCAACAGAGAGCATGGTAATGGGCGGAGAAGTAGACGCATCATATAAGGAGAAGATTGCGGAGAAACTACGATTACCTAAGCCTTGGAGAATAGAAGTAGAACTAGAAGACAACGAGCTAGGACTCCATGGTAAAGTTGACATTATAGCAGGACATAGAAAATTGATAGTAGTAGAGGTTAAGCGCTATAAAAGAATAAGCGTAGAACATTATCAAGCACAATTGCTGGTATATGCATTACTTGTAGCTAAAAAGCTAGGACCAGTGGGAAAAGCCATACTCGTATACGGGGATAAAGTACTAGAATACTCTATAACTAATGCAGATATACTATTAGCTAGAAAACTAGTTGAGAAAACCAGAAGAATAATAGATAATGATAAACCGCCAATAGTTAATCAGAATCAAAGAAAATGTAACATATGTTGGTATAGGCGGTACTGTCCATTCTACAATACATAGTTTTTTACAACACGGATATAATAGGAAACAGATTTCAAGGGTATACAAATAGATTGGAGTATTATCGGAGAATTTAGTGGATAATTTATAGAAGAACTTTATGGTTAAGAATTGAGTTTGAGCTTAAAAGAACTAGCTATTAAAATAGTTAATGCATTGATGTGAAGCTGTACTTTAACAGTATTCGTAATTCTTTTAAAATAATTCACACATTATTTAGCTTCCTCTCTGCTAGCTATGATGGCTTGTACTTTTCTTCTTAGTGCTTCTATTGTGTGTTCTAGTTCGGTATCTGATATGATTACTGGTTTTCTGATGTGTGGGGCTTTTACGGCTTTTATGTTTATACGTCCTTTCTTTTCATCTAATGTTGTTTCGAGTACTATGTCGCTCATTGTGAAGATCACTGATGGTATTTCGTGTTGAGCTTCGCTTACCCAGTATATTCTAAAGGTCGTAATCCCTAGTTTCTTGTCTACTCGTGAATAGAGGGCTATTAGCTTGTTAACCTCATGGATGTTATAGAATTCTGCTATTTTCTCGTATCCTGCTACGATAAGTACGTCCAGGTTTTCAGGTTTACTTATCCATTCCTTGGTTACACGATATGTTGTCTCCTCTAACTGGGTTGGATCAGCATCAATTATTGTAAGTTTATTGCGTATAAGATCGCTTAGTAGTTTGACATTATAGTCTACTCTACAACCTTTAGGGCCATAACATATGATTCCTATGTTAATGTTGTTCAATAGGGCTTCGATGCCTAGTTTGAGCATTAAGCAGTTGTGGAGTATCGTAGGCGCTGTAGCTGGTTGTTTAATGATCACACCTATTTGTGTACCAGGTATAAGTTCTTCACCGAATAGTTTCTTCAGAGGTTCTTCACTCATATGTATTATTTTTCTTTTCTTTCGTGTATTCTCCGCTAATTTCTCACTAACCAGATTTATAGGTATAATGCCTTCACGAGTTATCATAAAGTATATTGGGAATGATGGTGTATGTCTTGCCCTAAACTTTGTTATCCTGAAATACCTCGAGAAAGGAAACATACGCTTAAAGTCATAATAGAACTCTATAACAACGTCTGCTAAGTACTCAAGTACTGAAACTATAGGGTCTTCCTCTACTAGCTTATCAGCTACAAGAATCATTAACACATTCTGAGCCGATGAAACTATTCTATAAACTACTGTATGAAGCCATGCTCTCATTCTTGAATATGTTCCTAATACTTTAAGTACAGGCGTTATACTATCTATAACTATAATATCGAATCCTTCTTCAATACCCTCTACTATCTTACTAGTTAAAATATCTATTATATCCTCATCGCCTGGTGTTAGGAATTCAAGTACTTTAATTCTATCCTTATATTTATCGAAATCACATCCAATACTCTTAGCAATTATTCTAAGCTTCTCTGATCCCTCATTAGTTGTTATATAGAGAACCTTGGATCCCTGTTCAACAACATTTCTATATACTGTTTGTATTGTGAAGGAAGTCTTACCTGTACCAGGAGAACCCTTAAATACTAATACATAGTTAGATGGTATACTGCCTAATACTTCATCTAATTCGCGTAGCCCAAATAACTTGCTATTAGTGTAGGACTCGGCCATATATACCCCTTAGTATACCTCTTTTATAGTTCACCACATATAGTAGACGTCTTGCAAGTTAAAATATGTTTAAATCTAGCTGAAGAAACTAGACATCAGTAGATTATTCTTAGTCTATTATAATTACTCATAGATGTTGCAGTCAGTGTATGGACTTACTAATTTTCGTATAACACTATATTTTATGGGGATAAATTATTGCTAGGAATGATTTAGATCATATATTAGGGCTTATTGTTGGAGTAGTACTGGGCGATGTTTATGGTTATTTGTATCAAGGCATAGAGCCTAGCAGTAAATGGCTTAATCCAGGAGATGTATGTTTTGATTGTTACATGGGATGTGATGGTAAATGTTGCTATAGTGATGATACCGAGATGACCGTATTGCTTATGGAATCTATGCTAGAATGTAATGGGTTTAATGAGGATTGTTTTGCAGATAAGCTAAGACATGAAGCTAGTATCCATGATTTTAGGAGAGGATATGGTTACACTATGAGTATTGTTGTGAGTATGTTAAGGAAAGGTATTGATTGGAAGAAGGCTTCAAAGCAGATCTTCAATGGCCAAGGCTCTTATGGTAATGGTGCAGCCATACGTGTAGCACCAATAGCAATAGTAGCCAAGGATGTAAGTGAAGTAATAGAGTTTGCTAGAAGACAAGCAACAATAACTCATAGTCACCCACTTGGAGTAGAAGGTGCAATACTGATAGCATTAGCCCAATACCTAGTATTAAGGGAGAAAGTAGAGCCAGAGACCATAGTAGATAGACTACTAGAAGTACATAAATGGAGTGATGAATACAAACGAAGGTTAAAACTAGTACCAGAACTAATTGATAAGGATCCCTACAAGGTAGCATATACTTTAGGAAATGATGCAGCAGCACATAGGAGTACAGTTACAGCAGTATACATATACGTTAAGGCTAGAGGAGACTTAGAGAAAACCATAACATATGCTATAAGCATAGGTGGAGATACAGATAGCATAGCATCAATGGCTACAAGCTTAACAGGAGCATATATAGGATACAAGAATATACCACAGTATTTAGTAGACAAGGTAGAAGACATAGATAAAATAAAACAACTAGCCATTAGACTATACAATAACTTAAGATAAGCTTCAATACGGCTTATCCTAGGTCTAGAAACTATTCTAAGTCAGCCCTATACATAATTATCCTTTCTTTTTAACTCCATGAATTGCTACTCTGAGGCCGAGAGTACGTTTTAACTATATATGTGATTTTACTGCTGAATTCTGTACTCAGTAGAAAAGAGGTAGTATGTACATGGAGGAATACATTAAGGTTGAAGGTGTTAGTAAGATCTATGAGGTTAAAGGTGGTAAAGTAGTTGCGATCAATGATGTATCATTTACTGTGGCAAAGCCTGAGTTTATTGCTATTCTAGGACCGAACGGTGCTGGTAAAACGACTCTACTAAACATTATTGCCACAGTGCTTCCGCCAAGTAAGGGTAAGGTATATGTTAAAGGTATTGATGCTTGGCGAGAACCCTGGAAAGTTAAGGAGTTCATTGGATTTGTCCCCCAGGAGTATGGTATCTATGAGAACCTTAACGTTGTCGAAACCTGCAACTAGCATGCGAGATCTATAAGATCCCTAGAGATGAAGCTAAAAGAAAAGTTAAGGAATTAATAGAGTTATTCGGTCTTGAGGAGCATAAGAAGAAGCTCGCAGGCAAATTATCTGGCGGGTTAAAGAGGCGGCTTTCAATCGCTATGTCACTTATACATGATCCAGAAGTACTGATACTTGATGAACCTACCACTGGTCTTGACCCTGGTATTAGGAGAGAACTAATTGAGTTTCTCAAAAACATGATTAGTAAAGGTAGAGTAATCTTAATGTCAACACATATTGCTAGTGAAGCAGAGCTTAGTGACCGTGTTATAATAATGCATAGAGGGGAAATAATAACCGATGGCGATCCTGATGAACTTAAGAGGAGAACTGTGGGCTTAAAGACTGTTATTGAGTTGGACGTATACCCTTCGTCTAAGCTAGATGAAGTTGTAAAAACATTATCTACAAAATGGGTTACATCGAAGAGAGGCTCCAATGCTATAGTTATTGTTGAACGCTTTGAAAAGGAGGTTATAGAAATAATTGATACAGCTAAGTCTTGTAATGCAAAAGTTCTCGAGATTAGAGTTCGCCAACCCAGTCTTGATGACGTATTCTTAAAGTTGACAGGTTACGGGCTAGGTGGGTAATCATGGGAATACTTAGATTAGCCTTATATGATGTAAAAATGTTGTTAAGATCCAAGGACATACTATTCTGGACCATAGCGTGGCCAATAATATGGATGCTCATGGCAGCATTTATCTTCGTACCACCTACCCCAGGACCAGTAACTCTATCCATAACATTAATAGACATGGACAATGGCTTCTCGGTCGAAGGACTAGCTAAACTAGGAATACCAGTTAATAATACAAGTATAAGTAAAGATGTAGGTAGTAAAGAGTCATCACTAATAATACCGCTAAACTTTACTGAGAAGCTTATTAAAGCATTAGAAGATTACGCTAAGGAAAAGAACATAAAACTAAAATTAAATGTACTTAAGATCACAAGCGACAATGTAACAGAACACATCAGTAAAGGTAAAGAGTTCATTGAAGAAAAAGATGTTGATTTAGTCATAGTTATCCCACCTAACGCGAGTGAATGCTATACTATATGGGCCCCAGTACAATTAGGCATCCTGGTTAAGGCAAGTAGCCCTACAGAGGAATACATGAATATTGGTACTATCCTACAGCCAATAGTAAACATGAGCACAACTACATCATTATATAGAATTAATAAAACATTAGAATACATAGAAGAATACTTTGAATCAATAGAAGGAGTTCAAGTAAAATTCGTAATGTACGGATTATATGGAATAGCGTTTCCCCTAGTACCCCAAATAGAAACCGTGAAGCCCAAGACCGTAGAAGATAGATCTGGCATACTTGGTTGGTACGCCATTGGTGCATTAGGCTATATAGCCATGTTATCATCGATGACTACTGCAGCAGGCTTCTTCGTGTATAAGAAGGAGAGTGGAACACTAAGAAGATTAATGGCATCACCACTAAGACTTAGAACACTTATAGCCATAGACCTTACATCAACACTAATATTTGAAGCTATATCAATGGTAATAGTAATATTAGCGGGACTAGCCTTAGGCGCAAGAATAATACTAGATAGATATTACAAATCCATTACACATACTAGCAATAGCAGTTATCGCTATAGCAGTGCTTTTCGCTTACGGCATGGGATTATTGATTGCACCATTCGCACGCTCAGCTAGAGGTGCTAGTGGTCTCGCAGTAGTGATATCACTTATACTAGTGTTTACCACTGGTATATGGTGGCCTCCCAAACAAATGCTAGTAGGACCACTAAGAGCATTTGCAGAAGTATTTCCACCATCAATAGCGTTTGACATCGTTAGAGACCTAGTAGTATGGCGGAGATCATTAGAATACATACTACCAAAACTAGCAACGATGGGCTATGGATGCATAATACTATTAGTAATAATAATAGCACTATACTATAGAAGGCTTGAGAAGATAGCTTCTAAAATCATATAATTGGGAGTACATCCCAACGCCTATGTAATGACAATAGTTTTTACACCAAGTCTTTCTGCTATTTCTGCTTGTCTTCTATCACTTGTAAGCAATTCACCGTACTTCAGTGCTTGTGCTATGTACAAAGCATCGTAGATAGTTATACTGTTTTCTATAGCTATGTCGAAGGCTTTATCAATATATTTTTCCTGAGCCTCTAAAACTATAATTCCTTCATCTACTAGCCTCTTAAGTTGACTATAAATGGTTGATGCTGTAGTTTTAGATATATACCTACGTATAACTGTATGTTTCCATATAGCGTTTGAAACCTCCTTAACTAAATGATCAACAGAATACACAGGCTTTAACAAGTGCTTTTCAACTTCTTCCCAACCCTCCTCCCTTAACAAGTACTTTGCTAGTGCTGAAGAATCAATTACTATCACGATCCTCCCTCACATACGATGTTATAGTACCTCTTGGTACCTCTGGAAGATTCTCAATAACCCTCCTTACCTCTCCTAGAACTTTCATCCTACGAGCTTCTTCTACACGCTTTTCAAGGAATCTCCTAATCTCTTCACTCCAATTAACATACTCCCTCAACATATCCATTTGCTCCTTAAGTTTACGAGGTATACGAACACTTATAACAACACTCATAATACTATACCAAATACTATTATTGTATTACTATCCCTAATAAAGTCTACGTAGTACTAGACAAATACATACGGGCTTTTGTATTACGGCAAGAACCTACTTTAAAGATAGCAAACAAAATATACCCGACGAATAATGGGCTGTCTGCAAACTACTATCAAGAGATCTACTAGAAAGCTATGGGTCTAGGCCCTAATAGTATTAAAGCTAGCAGAAAATTAAGTATAGAACTAGATAAGGCTCTAGAAATCATTCGTAGTAATCAATAATAACGTAGAGGGACACGTACCACGGTTATTATAAGACCTATATGGTTTGATTCACTTGGAGCTAAGTCATCATGTTTCATAATTGAGTACAATAATATACGTGTACTGGTCGATCCTGGAATAGCGGTAATGCATCCATCATATCCTGCTCCTAGGGAGGTTAAGCTTAGGCTTAGGGATGAAGGTTATAGGAAAATAAGAGAAGCGCTCAGTAAGGCGGATATCGTTATTATAACACATTATCATTATGACCACTATCTGCATGAACAAGAGGATATAGCTCTGTACAAGGATAAGATCATCTTGGCAAAGGATCCTAACAAGTATATTAATGATTCACAGAGGAAGAGAGCTGAGAAATTCTATTCAATGCTTTATAGAGAATTAGGTCAGGAGCTAGAAGAAATACTCTTAGAACCTGAGGAAAGGGAGTATCCAGATACAATGGAGAAACTCAGAGAGGCCTTAAACAAGGACTATGGGGATTATACGCTTAGAAAAAAGCAGTTATTAGAGCAGGGTAGAAAATGGTTTATTAAGAGAGCTGAGAAGTGGAGAACATATAAAAGAATACCAGAACAATTCATAGGTAATACGAAAATACATTTCATCGACGGTAAAGTATTCGAGTACGGTACTATAAGGTTAAGATTTACTGAGCCCTTATTCCATGGGATAGAGTATTCCAGAGTTGGATGGATAGTATCAATCATAATAGAAGTAGGAGGGAGAAAAATCTACTATACATCTGATGTTAACGGCCCTATAATAGAAGATTATGCATCAATGATTATAGATGAAAACCCTGATATACTAATACTAGATGGTCCACCAACGTATTTATTGGGTTATACATTGAATCAAATAAATCTACGAAGAGCAGTAGAGAATGCTGTAAGAATACTAGAGGAAACCCCGAAACTAGAACTAGTATTCTATGATCATCATCTAGTGAGGGAGCCTAGGTTTAAGGAAAGAACAATAGATGTATGGAAGACAGCGAAAAAGCAAGGTATAAATCTTATGACCGTTGCAGAGTATATGGGTATGAAACCAGTAGTACTTCAATACATTGAACAAAACTTGTAGAGTATTTTCTAAGTTTAGATCTGTTTGGCTATAAGGGTTAAAGAGGGAGGTATAGGAAGAAAATTAAAAATAAAGAATATATTTAAAATAAAAATAGATTGTTATCTTACTTCCATTTTAGGAGTTTTGCTAGCTGTTCTTCTGGTTCGGTTGGTTTTGTTGCTAAGCTTACTATTACCATTACTATTAGTGATATTAGTGCACCGCTAACGTAGATTAGCTCCCAGTATGGGAAGTGTACTGCTCCTGTTACACCTAGTATTGCTACTATTGAGCCTGCGATCATTCCTGCTAGTGCTCCTTCCTTGGTTGCACGTTTCCATAGTAGTCCTAGTACTACTGGTACGAATACACCTGCTGTGTAGATGTCGTATGAGTAGATTAGTAGTTCTATGATGCCCTTAACAGTTAAAGCCATTATTAGTGCTAGGACACCTACGACTACTGTTGTTATAACTGATAGTTTTAGCATGTGCTTGTCTGTTGCTTGTGGATTGATGAATCTGTAGTAGAAGTCTCTTATGATGTGTGATGTAGCTGCTGTTAGTAAGGAGTCAGCGGTTGACATTACAGCTGCTAGTACTGCTGCAATGAATATTGCTCCAGCAGCTGGTCCTAGCATTACGAGTATGAGGTGTGGTATTGCTACTCTTGGTGAACTAATTACTTGTTCAGGTGTTGGACTTAGAGCAAGTGCTGCCATACCAGCAATTGGTGGTATGAACGCTATCAACATTAGGAATATACCTGAAGCAATAGCAGCCTTCATAGCTGTTTTCTCGTCCTTGGCAGCGAAAAGCCTCTGGTAGAAGTCTTGTCCAATTAACGTGTACATTACTGTTGCTACCAGTGTTAGTATTATAACGGATGCTCCAGGCGAAAATGCGTTCATGTAGTCGCCTGCTGGTTGAGGTAGCTGTATCCCCTGTGCTTGTAGCTCATTTAATTTCTCTAATATTCCTCCTATGCCTCCAGCAGCGCTTACAGCCATACCAGTTGCTATTATTACACCTATGCTACCAATAAGGATCTGTACAAAGTCTGTTAGCGTTACTGCCCATAACCCTGAAAGCGCCGTATATATTATGAATATTAGTGTTGCTAGAATAGAACCCTGTAATCCAGGTAATCCCATGGCCTCAAATATGGCTCCTGCTGCCCATACTTGTGCTCCAATAATACCTACTAGCGCTAGTAATGATAGTAGGGCTGCTAACGCTTGTACAACACCAGAACGGAATCTCATATTGAGTATTTCTGGCACTGTGTATAATGCTAGAGCTCTCGATAGCTTAGCAAATGTTAAGCCAAGTATTAAGAGTCCTAGACCACATGCGAATCCGTACCAGAAGCCGCCAATACCATAGCTTACACCCCATGAACCACCACCTAGGACGAAGCCTCCACCGTAGTGAGTTGCAGCTAGTGTCGCTGCAGCAAGAAGTACTCCGAGTCTTCTACCAGCTAATAGGAAGTCAGTCGTAGATTTAATGTATCTAGAAGCATATGCTCCGATTGCCAACATTGCTATCATGTAGGCTATAACAGTATACCATACTATCTCGATACCTTCTCCCACGTAGAACACACCTCTAAGTGTAATACCCATTTGTTTAGATAAAAATCTTACCTATTAGGCTACATAATGCATACTTATTAAGATAATTAGCTTCTAACACTAATATACTAATTTACATCTAGTATTAGCTTACCATAAATATTTTAAGCTTTCAAAAGAAGTTATATCGAGCTAAAAATACCGCTTAAAAAGCAATAAGTTTACACGATAATATTAACGATGAAAATAGTTATTAGTAGTATCTAAATAATAGAACCTTACTAAAGAATTATTTCACTTGTGAACTTGACACAATAATAGATTAACCTAGGCTGAAAATATTATTTGCTCCAACGATATACAGATAATGTAGCTAGACCTTTCTGGTGTAGCTTCATGAGTAACGTATTACCAGAAAAAGCTAAGATACTACTTGAAGTTATACGTGGACGTAGAAGTATTCGTGATTTTGTAGACAAAGAGATACCAGATAATCAATTAAAGCTTATAGTTGAAGCTGGTCTATGGGCTCCAAGTGGAAGTAACCTCCAGCCAAGAGAATATATTCTAGTTAAAGACAAGCACCTCCTAAGGGCAATCAAACTTGTTTCACCAGGTTTATATGGTAATCCTTCAGCCCTACTAGTGCTATGCTATAATAAGGATATTGCTAAGAAAGGTGGTAGATTAGGAGAGACCATGGCGTTATTTGATGTAGCTTTATCTGCGCAAAACATAATGTTGATGGCTTATGCTCTTGGTATTGGCTCTTGCCCAATACTATCTTTTAATAAAACCGCCGTAAAAGAAATACTGGATATACCCGAACACGTAGAGCCTGTTCTCATGATAAGCTTAGGTTACCCCAAAACTTGGCCTAAACCGCCCAAGAGAAAAAGTGTTGAAGAGGTGCTCCACGTCAATGGGTACAAATAAGAACCTATTATGGGATTCTTACTTCGAGCTACTATCATTTCTCATAACTAGTGCTAGAGGATTAATAGATGAACCACAAATATATGGTCCATTAAGATTACTAGATGCAGCTGCAAAACTAATTAATATAATGGAGAAAGAGGGAAGACTAACAGATGAGTTAAGGGAAATAAGACAACTAATACTCGAGAAATCAGACCTAGTAATACGTGATGAGAAAGCATTCATAGAATTCTTAGATGAGCTATCACTAAAGTTAGCAAGGATAATAAAGAATAATCTACCTAGTTCTAAAGAGGTGAAATAGCTCATGGTAGCACGTGTTAGTAGTAATAATGTATTCTACTCCTTTAGTCCTGAAGTCGTGCCAGCTATAATAGTTGATGCTGGAAGCATAGTTGAAGTTGAAACACTCGATTGCTTCTCCAATCAAATAGTATCAGAGAACCAGCTTGTAACGGAAATAGATTTCTCCAAGGTTAATCCTGCTACAGGACCAATATATGTTAAGAATGCTAAAAGAGGTGATGCTTTAAAGGTTAAGGTTCTGGATATAAAAGTCAATGACCGTGGAATAATAGTATCTATTCCGAGAGCAGGTGTGCTAGGAGATAAAGTAAGCAGAGCTAAGACTAAATTCTGTTATATAAAGGACGGCTACGTATACTTCAATAACATCAAGATTAAAGCTAAGCCTATGATAGGCGTTATAGGCGTAGCACCAGATAAGCCTGCTCCAACAGGTACACCTGGGAGACATGGGGGAAACCTTGATACAAAGCTCATAACCATTGGTTCAACCATATACCTACCAGTATATCGTGAAGGAGGATTACTAGGAATAGGTGATCTCCATGCAGTTATAGGTGATGGGGAAATATGTGTTGCAGCATGTGAGGTTTCAGGAAGAGTTCTCATAGAAGTAGATATTGTTAAGGATCTTGCACCTAAATGGCCTATAGTCGAGACAGATGAAGCATACTATATCTTGGTGTCAAGAGAAGATTTATGGGAAGCGTTTAGTGAGGCAACAGATTTAGCAGTAAAAGCATTAGCTCATAGCAACTCCTTGGAGTGGGAAGATGCTTACATGCTCGCAAGTATGGTGGTAGATATACAAGTTAGCCAGCTAGTAAATCCACTAAAAACTGTTAGAGCAAGAATACCTAAGGACTATATAAGCCTAGAAAAACTATTAGAAGCTGTTAAGGCGGAGGACCTCTAGCTAAGCTTTCTAGTACTAGGCTTCTTATATGGTGTATCAGGGTAAACCTGTGTTTTAACTTGTTTAACTGTTTCTTTATCCACATACACCCATACGATGGATTATATTCTCTCCCCACGCTATCCTTCCATACAACTATTATCTGATTAGTCCTCTTATCTTTGTCAACCTCTATCAATGGTTTTTAATCTTATCTATGAAGCGTTTAACCTTAGATATATAAGATATATACTTCCACAAAGCTATACAAGGGTAAGAGGTTTAACCCACCTATATGATAATTACAACTCTTTTTTATACCTATAAATGAATACTACAATTTTTATACCCATATATAACCGAGTTTCTTCTTAGGTATTAGAATTGCTAACAATGGTGCTTATAGGAACTGGTGGTTCAGAAGGCATACCGGTTCATGGATGTAATTGCCCTGTATGTACTGAGGCTAGACTCTATAAATTCCTTAAAAGAAGTACCTCTTCAATGCTAATAACAAATTATGGTACAACTATTACCATTGATATGAGTCTTGAAACTTCCAGCTTTGTAGAGGATCTTTACGTAGATGCTGTTTTAGTTACACATTGGCATCACGACCATATAGCCGGGTTATATAAGTTTAGATGGGGTGGTAATCCCATAGACTTATTCGCTCCGAAAGGTAATGCTGATGAAGAAATAATACGTTATCCTGGTAGTATGAGGGTGCATTTCGTTAAACCTCTTGAAACAATACACGTTGGTGATTTCACTATAACACCTTTTAAACTAAACCATACAGTTGAAACTATGGGCTATTATATAAAACTGGGACACAACTCTATTGCTATAATATATGATACCAAGGGCCTACCAAGTGAAACTGAAGAATTTCTTAAGAAAAACCATGTACGTATAGCATTTATTGATGCTACATATGGTCCAGGTACTGTAAGCGAAAAACACAACAATATAGATGAGGCAGTCGAGATAGGTATGTCCATAAAAGCTGAGAAAATAGTCCTAATCCATATATCACACAATAACTTACCTTACAGTAAGTTAGTAAAATATGTTAACAGAAGATGGAATAATGTGCTAGTATCACATGATGGCATGGTTATAAATCTTGTATAAAATATCATGACTATTCTACACATAATTGTTAAAACATTATTCTAAAATATTAAGTCTGAATGGATAGCAGTTACATATGTAGTTTTTATGCATAGAGGTTAATAGTAGTAGTGGGTACAAAGTTGACGTATATAGATGTAGATAAAATTATAAATGAAGCACTGAGACGTGGAGTTAATTATATAGATGTTAGATACCAGGAATATCGTTATGAGAGATTAGTAGTTGAAAATAAGGTACTGAAGACGTATACAAGCAATATCAATCATGGAGTAGGTATTAGGGTCTTAGTAAATGGTTATCAAGGTTATGCTTCTACTAGTAATCTCTCATGGACAAGTATTATAGAGTCTCTGGAAAAGGCTATATCTCTTGCAAGAATTTCTAAGGATATAGGAGTAAGAATTGATTTAGAGAATATAGGTACAGTAAGGGATAAAATAGTCTCACCTTTTAGGAAAGATCCATTCGATGTAGACCCTGATGCTAAAGCTAAACTATTACTAGATTTAAATAAACAAGCATTAGAGACTAATGGTGTGAAATCAGCCATAACTATGATGGGGCTACAACGTGACCATAGGATATATGCTTCAAGTAATGGATCGTACATCGATGTTACAGTTAGACTTGTAGGTATATATCATCAAAGTATTGCCGGTGAAGCTGGAAGTATGGAAAGAGTTATGGATTCACGTTCACGTGTAGCTGGCTATGAGTTTATAGAAGAATATGACTGGACTCAAATGATATCTAGGATATCCAGCCTAGCCATTAAGGCTTCTAAAGCTCCTACGCCTCCGGCAGGATCATATACTGTCGTCCTAGCACCTGAGGTGGTAGGCCTTCTACTTCATGAGGCTTTTGGACATGCAAGTGAGGGTGATACAGTTGATGCTGGTGCAAGTGTATTAGCTGGAAAGCTTGGAGAGAAAGTAGCAAGCGAATACGTGACAATAATTGATGAAGGAATAGTTGAAGGAGGCTACTATCACCCATACGATGATGAAGGTGTTAGGAAGAGAAAAACAATAGTAGTAGAAAACGGTGTTTTAAAGAACTATTTAACTTCAAGGCATATTGCTAAAAGATTAGGCCTAGAGCCTACAGGTAATGGGCGAGCACAGGACTATACACACATACCTATAGTTAGGCAAACAAACTATTACATAGAACCAAGAGATTATGGCTTCGAGGAAATACTAGAAGACGTTGATAAAGGACTATACGTTACTGGTAAGGGAGCTACAGGAGGACAAGTAAATCCAGGTACAGGCACGTTTACATTTGGTGTAGGAGTATCATGGATTATAGAGAAGGGTGAGCTAAAAGAAATTGTTAGAGGAGTAACACTTAGTGGTATGATATTAGAAACTCTTAAACAAGTAGATGCTGTAGGCAAAGACTTAGAGATGAGAACAAGTGTTTTTGGAGGATGCGGTAAACAGGGTCAAATGGTTCGTGTAGGGTTCGGAGGACCCCATATAAGGGTTAAAAAGATAGTTGTTGGGGGAAGATAGTCTATGAACATATACGAGTTTGATCTAGATAAGGTGTTCTCAAAAGCTGAACAGCTAGGCATAAGTGAGTTAGAAATAGTATTACAAAGTCAGCGTATACTTGACGTGGAAGCAGTTAAGGATAGTATTGAGAAAACAAGGTACACATCATCCCTAAACCTAGGCTATAGAATAATTTGTGGGAAGAGAAAGGCTACATATGGTGCAACAATAACGTCTATAAAAGATGCTATCAATGTATTAGAGGAAGCAGTAAAAATAGCACGTATAAGTCCCGAAGATCCTTACTGGAAAAGTCTTCCAAGGGATCTTGGAGGGAGATCAAGAGTAGAAATATATGATCATGAAACAAGTATGATGGAACCTAGCAAAGCATTAGAAATAATCTCGTCGACAATTGATATAATAAAGGATTATAATAGGAAAAGTCATCCTATAACAGCAAGACTGGGGATGGGAGTTATAGAAACGTTGATTACTAATAATTATGGTGATAAAGCTGATAGAAAAGAAACAATAGCCTTCTACATGGTAGGTGCAAGAGCAGTAGATGCTGGTAAGGAAGGAGTATACTATGAGTACAAGTGGTGTAGAAGACTTAAGGACATAAACTTCCAAGAATTATCGCAAAGAGCCGCAAAAAGAGCAATAGATTCATTGGAAGCTAGACAAATAGAGACTATGAAATCAGATGTAATATTTGAAAATAAGGTATGGGCGGGAATACTATCAGCAATACTAGTGCCAGCAATATTGGCAGACAATGTACAGGAGAAGAGATCACCACTAACCGGGAAAATAGGAGAGCAAATAGCAGTTGAGAACCTAAACATCTTAGATGATCCGCATAGGCCATGGCTTTATGGTTCAAAGAATATAGATGATGAAGGAGTGGAGACTATTACAAAGTATATATTAAAGAATGGTATTCTTGAAACATATCTATACGATCACTATACAGCTATGAGGGAGAATAAGAGATCAACAGGTAATGCCTATAGGAATCAACCATCAAGCAATCCTAGACCTTGGCCAACGAATCTAATACTAAACCCGGGAACAGCCTCGGTAGACGAGGTAATAGAGGAAACAAAACATGGGATACTAGTAGTAGCTACTATTGGTGAATGGCTGTCAAACCCTGTAAGCGGTCAATTAAATGCAACTATAAGTCACGGGTATCTCGTAGAAAAAGGAGAAGTAGTTAAACCTGTTAAAGGACTAGTAGTATCAGCACAGTTCTATGATGTTATAAAGAGTAAACTAGACCTAATAGCAAAAGATCAAGAATGTTATATGAATGTTTGTAGTCCAACAATAAGAGTTAAGGAAGTAACAATAGCAGGAAAGTAATCAAAAATTACCATATATTAACACCGTACTATCCTTAAGCCCTACTATTTCTTATTTTTCATGGCCTATGGCAAAATAGCTGAACGCGTCTATAAACCCGTAGATGAGGCTTATAAGAATTATCGTATACAATAGTGGTGATATATTTATTCTACTACTTATAATAACAGTTCCTAAAGGTATAGTTCCTTCTAAAATTCCTCCATTTAGTACAGCAAATAATATGAGTGCTCCAAACATTTTACTAAGTATTTTTATAGGTATTGATATAGGGTATTTCCTTAAAATAGATTCAGCAATACCTAATGCTAGGAAGAAACCTAGGTATACTATTATTTTGTTTAATGGTATAGTAATAGGTATTTGTGTTATCCTAGCTAGTAATTGTGGAAGTATTTGTAGATATATAATGTAGTATATGAGACCTAAAGCAACACCATAAACTACCTTTACGACGATGGTCTTTATTATTCTAATATCATGTTTTCCAGAGTTAATAGGTTCTACTATACTATTCAATTTATTCACCTTTAACATGTATTTCCATTGGATATATACCTGCTATCTTAAAGTACATGTAAATCTCTTTGGAAAGATCTCGAATATCTGAGAAATTAACATTAACCTCCTTTTCATATACACCCTTCTTAACTATACCAAAGTATAGTTCTTCTCCTAATAGTATTATCTTAAAGTCTGTTAAAGGTACCGTACCATTATATATCAATTCTACTCTCAACACAACGTGTTGGTGATCTTCTGTGTATCCTATTTGTTCTACTCTTAGTTGTGGCGATTTCTCAGGGTTAGTGATTATCTCAGTGAAGAATATAACTAAGGGTGAAGCAAGTGCTAGTATTATTAATGTACCTATTGTGATGACTCCGATTTTGAGGGGGATGAACACTTAGTTGCACCCTTAACTATTCTCTGATTTTCTAGGGTTGCATGTATTCCGTGTTTTAGCAGTATTCCACCACCCCAGATGATAACCCCTAGGAATCCTAGCTTCAGTACTAGGTTTACTAGTTCATATGCAGTATTTGTAATAGCCTCATCGAGTGATGTGGCTTTAGGAAGTACGGGCCTGTATTCTTGATAAGCATTATACGCCAGGTAAACACCAGATACTATGATTACCAATCCTATAATAACTAATACTAAACCAATCGTACCAGGGCTAAATACAGTCATGCTTCTATCCCCAGGATCATATTATTGAAACTACGTAGATTAGAGGTTATACCTATGCTATATAAATCTCTATCAATAAATAATTGTAAACTGTATGCTAAACAAGTAGTTGAAATGAATCATAGCGTATCCTACCATAGTGTAGCGTAATAGTAGTACTCCATTGGTGTAGGATTGTATTCTACTTGTATTATTTCTTTCCTTTTAAGCTCTATGTATTTTTCTATTAGTTGTTTGCTAAATATGGGTTTAAGGTATTCATTATCTATTTCTAGGTAATCTAGTGCTTCCGATAAGTTTCTTGGCAACTGCTTTATACCATACTCTCTTAGCTTATCCTTACTCCATTTGTATACGTTTTCTCTAACAGGCGGTGGTGGCTCAATCTTCTTCTTTACACCATCTAATCCCGCTAGGATTATAGCTGATAATGCTAAGTAGGGGTTTGCCGTTGGATCAGGTGGTCTATACTCTATTCTCACGTGGGCTGGATTATTTACAGCTGGCACTCTTATTGCTACACTACGATTCTTAGGACCCCATGTCAAGTATATCGGTGCTTCATAACCTGGTACTAGTCTCTTGTAACTATTAGTTGTTGGTGATACTATTGCTGATAAGCTTTGTCCATGCTCTATGAGCCCACCTATGAAGTATCTTGCTAACTGGCTTAGCCCGAATTTATTGTTTGGATCATAGAAGAGGTTTCTTCCATTATCCCATAAACTTACATGTACATGCATCCCGCTTCCATTATCTCCTGGTATTGGTTTTGGTAGAAATACAGCCTTTAATCCATGTTTATTAGCTATGGTTTTAGCAGTCTTCTTCAATATTTGTATATAGTCTCCTAGCTTGGTTGGAGGGTATGCTCCCGAAGATATTTCCACTTGTCCATTGCTTGCAACTTCGTGGTGGGTTTTATTTGAGATATAACCTTGTATCTCTAATGCTTCTATTATTTCTCTTCTAATCCATCCAAGTGTATCTAATGGTTCTGGTACATGATATGCTTTCTTTGCTGGTAACCCTAACCTAAAGCCGTGTGCAGTTTCACTTGAATCTATTTCTAGGTATTGCTTTATTGGATCGATATGTACTCTAACATCATTAAATAGGAAGAATTCTACTTCAACACCCATAACTGGTTTATAACCTATACTTTCCATGTATTCGTTTGTTCTCTCTGCAACAAATCTAGGGTCAAATGGGTGTCGTTTTCCATCTGGATAGTATATTCTGGATAAGGCTAAGTATACTTTTTGATCCCATGGGCTCTTGGTTAGTGTTTCACCTATAGGCTTTAACTTTAAGTCACTATTCTCTATTTCGCCTAAGCCGTAAACACTTGATCCATCGATAAATACTTCTATACTCTCTACACCAGGATTATGTGGTATGGACCTTGTTACCTGTGTTATTGAACGTAGTACTCCTAGTAGATCTGTATAGTGTAGTTGTAGGTAAACGGTCAAATATGTATACCTCTCCTAACCATTTCTGTACATTGTAACTGAGAATGTATATGCATAACGGACAAGTTAATATATAGGGGTGGTCTAGAAACCTTACAAGTGTCCAGTACATTAAGTAGACTATGTATTAGTGAGGTGTACATTTGTTGGAAAGTATAGATGATGTTGATAAGAAGATACTAGAGATCTTGCGCACAGATGCACGTGTTAGTATTCGTGAAATAGCACGTAAGATAGGTTCATCGCATTCAACAATTTACGACCGTATACGTAAGCTTGAACGTAAAGGCATAATTTCTGGTTACACAATTAGGATAGATTATAAGAAATTAGGCTACCAGATAACAGCGTTAATCTTGGTAAATGTTGATGGGAGACGTATAATTGAAGTAGAGAAATGGCTTGCACAAGAACCAAATGTATTAGCTGTATACGACATCACAGGTGAACATGATATAGCTGTAATCGCATCATTTAAAACAATAGATGAATTAGACTCTTTCATTAAAAACGTGTTAAGGAACCCATA
This sequence comes from uncultured Desulfurococcales archaeon, assembly GCA_964448055.1. Lineage (GTDB taxonomy): Archaea > Thermoproteota > Thermoprotei_A > Sulfolobales > WANQ01 > WANQ01. The sequence continues at coordinate 29,112 of CAYUVB010000007.1, forward strand.
TGTAAAACAAACTAGAACAAGTATAGTATTTCGTAAAGTGAAAGAGGAGATACACCTACCATTATAGAGGCTAATTACTTAATAATCCATTGATACAATAAATAGGTCTACTGCTAAAGTATATTACTGGCTGATAACATGATCCTTGAAGAAGAATTAATTAGAAAAGGTATTTTAAATGTTGCCGAACTAATGGCAATAGCCGCTAAAACAGCTCCAAAAGCAAGAGGCATAGATAACATCATTATAAAGGTTCTTGACAAGAAGGAGGAACTTGAAGAATTAGCTAAAACAATGGAAGAAATGGCTTCAGAGTATGGTAGCTTCTTAGCTAGAGATGCTAAGAATGTAAGGGATTCCGACGTAGTAGTACTTATAGGTGCAAGGGTTATAGATTTAGGGCTTAAGACTCCACCTCACTATAAAGTTGATTTAAATACAGTTATGGCTCTCGTAAATCTAGGTATAGCTTTAGGGTCAGCTGTAAAAATAGCATCAATGCTAAATGTCGATAATAGGATTATGTACTCAATAGGTATAGCAGCACAAAAGATGAATATAATTGAAGCAGATTACGTCTTAGGAATACCTTTGTCTGCCAAAGCTAAAAACATATATTTCGATAGAAAAACCTAATCACGTTACTAGCATGTTAAATGTAGGAATGCAAGTACTTTCTTACCCTCCTTAACGAGTCTATTATAAATATTTACTGCATTTCTTGTACGCTCAACATACACCTCCTTTCCACGCTTCTTGAATTCGTCTATTACATCACTATCTACACGCATAAGCCCATTATAACCTGTACCAATTATAACAGCATCAACATCTTCCAATAAATAATCCCTTACATCTGGTATCTGAAGCCGGTGTCCTTCAAGTCTCCACCAATTTGACACTACACGTTTCGGTGTAATGACTACATCGTGATTATATTCCCTGCCTCCAATAACTATATATCCAAAGTCATAGTACTCGATTAATGGTTGAGGCATTCTTACCTCCAAATAGTAGATACTACTAAGAAGGTATAAGATAAGCTTTTACAGTTCAGTAAGGTATAGATCTCGATATTTAATAGATTCATATTGAAGTGTTTTTGCCAGTTATGAAAGGAATACAGAAAATTTACTTTTATTAGGATTCAGATGCTTAAAATAAAGTAGTTAAAGGCTGCTGGAGGCTATGTTATTATGAGTATAGAGTATGCTGAGCTACTGCTTAGTCGTGCCAAGAGATACCTGGAATAGGCTATGAGTAACCTAGTTAGCAATAGGTTTGATGTAGCTATAGTTGAAGCTGAAATAGCTACTCAGTTGGCTCTAAAAGCCTTCATAGTTAAGTTAGGGTTCGAGCCTCCACGTACACATATGATTAGGCAATTACTCTCATTTATAATAGATAACAAGCTTTTACCAGATGAAGTATTGGAGGATATAAAGAATTTCATTAAACGTAATCGTGAGAAGCTTATAATAGTTGAAAGGGCGAGAATAGTAGGTCGGTATGGAGCATCAAGTATTGACTATGATGAAGCAGAGATTACCGTTAACAGCGCGAAGGAGGTCTTAAATATTGTCGAGAAACTTTGGAGAATGGTTGTCTAGGAAACTATATGTACTAAAAAATTGGTATAATATAGTAAGTGATGTTGCTAGTATTTTAAAGAAAACTATACCTAATATAGAAGTCTATGTATTTGGTAGTGTTATTGAAAATAGGGTTACAGGAGCAAGTGATGTGGACATATTAGTGGTTATCCCTGAAGATTATGATGAATTCAAGACCTACCTAGTGTTATCTAAGGCATTAGAGGATAAGTTAGGTAGTACTGCTTACACAATTGACCTACATGTTATCCATAGAAGCAGGTTAACTATGCCACCGTATAAGTGGTGGCTTAAGAAATCCCGTAGAATACTCTGAATACTAGCTCATGCTTTTACACCTGTATAGGCTAATCCTCTTATAACGTATTTCTGTACATAGAATGTTAGGGCTAGTACCGGTAACATTGAGAGCATTCCTGACCCTGCCAACCTGCCCCAGTCTATAGTGAATTCCTGAATGTAGTTTGCTACAATTACAGTTACGGTGTATTTTTCAGGTGAGTTTATGAATATTAACGCATAGAGGAACTCGTTCCACGACATTATCATTGATAGTATGAGTACTGTTACTAGCCCTGGAGCCATAGCTGGTAAGATAACCCTCAATAATGCCTGTAGTCTTGTTGCTCCATCAACAAGTGCTGCCCACTCTATGTCTCGTGGAACAGCCGCAAAGAAGCTATGAAGTAGCCATATGGTATACGGTAGAGTATAGACCTGGTATGCTATTATTAGCCCTAGCCTTGTATCCAATAATCCAAAGCTTCTAAGTATGGTGAATAATGGTATTGCTATAGTTATTGGTGGTATCATCCTTATTACTAGCACCCATACAAGGAATATGTTTCCAAATTTACCTGGTAGCCCTATTCTCGCTAGGGCATAGGCTGCAAGTGAACCTAATAGTAATGATAATGTTGCTGCCCCGCTCGATACTATTAGGCTATTCAGTATGTAGATATAGAATCTATCCTTAGTTAATAGTTTAACATAGTTTTCTAGCGTAGGATGTAGTGGTATAGGCGTTGGAGGCCATAACAATACTTCCCAGCTCTGTTTAAACGATGTAACTATTATCCAATACAATGGGAATATAGTCCATGCTAACGCTAATACAACTGCTACCACGTGTAGTATTCTTCCTATCTTAGAAGTAGTCCTCATATCTATTCACCTCTTCTAGTTATCTTCAAATACGCTATGATTATGACTAGAACTGTTACGAGCATTATCACTGCTTGTGATGCAGCATATCCAAACTCATAGTATCTAAAGGCGTTCTTGTATATTATGAATGATAATACCTCGGTAGCATTACCTGGCCCACCACCAGTTAATGCAAAAACTTTATCGAATATTCTGAACGTGTCTATTATTCTAAGCATTGCAACTACTAGTATGTGTCGTTTAATTAATGGCAAGATTATGTATCTCGTTATCTGTGGTAGTGATGCTCCATCAACTAATGCAGCATTTATTATACTTGGTGGGATGGATTGTATACCCGCGTAGATTACAAGGAATGCAAACGGGGTATACTGCCATACATCTACTATTATAACTGATAGCATAGCCGTATGTACATCTCCAAGCCAATTAACTGGAGGTAATCCAGCTAGTTTTAGTAATGCATTTATTACTCCGAACTCGGTATGGTACATTATTCTCCAAAATGAGGATATTACTATTGTTGGAAGCATCATGGGCATTACTATTAATGGTACTAGCTTATTCTTACCACGAAATTCTATGGAGAATACTATAGCTAATAGTAGGCCTAAGAGCACTTCTAAAGTTGTAGCACCTATAACGAATTGCAATGTGTTTATAAATGCTGTACGGAAAAGATCATCACTGAAAGTATTGATATAGTTCTGTAACCCTAAGTATATGAGCTTGAAACCTGCAAGAACATCTACTTTATGTAATGATAAGAATATAACATCTATCATAGGATACGCAGTCAGTATCAATAGTATAAATAGTGCAGGTGCAATGAATACTAAACCTATATGTTCATCCCTTATCTTCATAACGCCAGCACCATATCATAGACCAATTCATTGGTCTATGATTACGCCTAGTCTAGGGATAATTATTCGATACCGTAAACATAAGTTAAACATACTAGTAGGTGTTGGATAGGGAAAAAGATATATTAAATTAATTGGTGGTTTAAGTGTTTTCTATTATATTTAGCCTCCGAGTACTTTCTCTAATTCTTCTTGTGCTTTCTTTAATGCTTCTTCTGGTGATAGTGCTCCTGTTAGTGCTTGATGTATGTAGTTTGCTAGTATGTCTTCTACCTTACTCCATTGTGGTAGTCTTGGCCTTGGCTGTGCATTCTTTAGTGCTTCTAATTGTACTGGATACCATGGATACTTTGCTTTTACCTCATCATCTAGGTATACGCTTGCTCGTGTTGGTGGTACTCCTGCTTCTAATGCTAGCTTCTTCTGCATATCCTTGCTTAGTACGAATAATATGAAGTCTAGTGCTAAGTCTTTGTTCTTAGAGGTTACTGGGATTCCTAGTAGCCATGCACCAATCATTGGCTTTGCTCCAGGTGTTGTTGTCACTGCTACTTTTCCTGCAACCTTAGATTTCTCAGGATCCTCGAGAGCAGGTACCCATGCAGGCCATACTATGCTCATTGCTGTTTGCCCGTTGTATAATGCTGCCTTGATTTCAGGTGAATCATAATTCTCTACTCCAGGTGGAGCATACTTCTTTAGCTCTAAGAATGTCTTTAAAGCCTTGATTGCTGCATCACTATATACTGTTGGTTTGCCTGTCTCATCCACTATTCTTGCACCATAACCCCAGAATATTGGTAAGAAGTTCGTTACCACGGGGTTCCCTTTCTTACCTCTAATAACGTAGCCGTAGACCTTACCTCCTTCGCCTTCATATATTGTCTTAGCAGCCTTTAGCACATCATCCCATGTTTTTGGTTCAGGTAATCCGTACTTCTCGAATAAGTCTTTTCTATAGACGAATAATTGTACATTGCCTACATAGGGCAAAGCGTAGAGCTTGCCCTTATACTTACATACCTCTATGGTTGTTGGTATAAAGTCTGGGTCTATTGATATACCTTTAGCTTCAAGCATTTTGCCTATATCTTCTAAGAAGCCTTGTGATGCAAACTCAGCCAACCATGGATCATCCATCATTACTACATCATATGCACCGGTTTTCTCAATCATTTCTGTTGCAAGCTTATCGTGAAGCTCCTTGTATCCAAGCTCTTGTACTACTACTTCTACGCCTTTCTGTTTCTGGTATTCTTCAGCAGCAATTTTCAATCCCTCAGCATATGTACCACTACGTGCAAGTACTACTAACTTCTTTGGAACAGCTTGTTGTTGAGCATAATAGGCCCATACACCGGCTATAACGATTATTATTACAACTATAGCTATAGTTATAAGGGTTATTTTAGATAACCCCATTCTAAGAGAATTCATGTTCTCAGCCATGGTGTAAAATTCACTAGTAAAACTATAATTATTCTACTAGCTAATAAGCATACTAGTTAATACTTATAATGAAAAGTTTTAAGTAGCTGAATTTTGGAATGCTATAGAAAATAGTTTGCATTCCGAGAGGTCTTCATTATCTTTCTTATCTCCTCAAGATTTTAAGCAATACCAATACCAATACGATTACTATTATTATCGAAACTATAGAAGCCACTATAACTACAGCAGCAGATATTGATAACATACCCTCCTTAACTACAGTAGTTGTTTCCTTTATGGTTAAGGCTTCAGTATATGTTTTTGTTAATGTTGTGGTTACCGTAGTCGTATAGGTCTTTGTAACCGTCGTTGTTTTAGCTGGTACTAATGTAGGACTAGGTGATGGTGGAGTAGGTAGTGTTGGTGTCGTTTTAGTCGAAGGTAATGGTGTAGCAGTTGTTTTGGTTGCCGATGTTATTCTTACGTCAACTTCGCCTAGGCCTTGTACTGTAGCTTTACTTGGCTCTATTGCAATACTTTTACCTTCTTCTTTTACTCCCTCTAATTCTATTGTACTAGGTATAGGCGACGGTATACCCATTAACGCTAATAATGATAGCTGTTTATCTAGTTGTTGAAGCCATGAACTAAGCTCACGTAGTGATAGCTTGGCCTGCATTGTGGGGTCATCTACGTGTTCTACATACGTCATTCTACCTAAATCAGCTGTAATGTTAATCATAACCTTATCAGCCTCTAGCTTTATCGACAATTTAGCTGAAGCTTCGTGAGGGTATACTTGTTCGAGGTTGAGAGGCTTTGTTTCTGGCATCAAGAATGAAGGGATCATTTGGAGTGGTTGTTGTGGTTGAGATGTTTGGATAGCCATCATTAGGAATGGTATTATCATGGATAATTTGCTTAATGCACTACTACATCTTCTAGAAACTCCAGCTATTTGTTTAATTTCACCATGTAAATCAGATATCGCCTCGAATTTGAATACTAATGCACTTGTCCCTGAAGTATAATTTGTCGTGAATATATAAGCATTGAATTTAACAATGCCATTCAGGTTACGATAGTATTCACTTATACACTTACTAATCTCCTCTGCATCGGTCTTGGTGATTATGTTGAAATCTAGTCCTTGTCTAATGATTTCATCTATAAGTATCATTAATGCCCCATTAATATGATAGACGTCGTCCTCCTTGACTATTGATATATGTTCAAGCTTAATCCAGGTAATGTTTTTGAGATGAAGCTGTGTTTCAATCAAGTTAGTAATATTTTCTCCAATGTATTCTTCTGGTATCGTTATATTGCCTTCAGCAACGGTATCAAATGCTAATTTAATTACTTGATCCCTTATTGCTATGGTTAACCTCGTTACGTTAATGACCGTGTATTTTCTTTCTAATCCCATAATCTTACTAGCTTCTACTCTCATACTTCCATTAATTAGATAGCCTCCACTTGAGCCATATATGTTGAATAATGATCGTATAGAGAACGAGCTAGATGAAACCTCCATACCGGGTATTAGAGGCCTTACCTCTCCTCCACCACCAAATACTACATACATATGTTCCTCTGTTGACTTTTCGCTATAACTTAATACCATATTACCAGCCATGTTCTCCACAGCATTTTCTATGACTATACCTAGATTATATAGAACTCTTATACTTCCATCAGGATATACTAGTACCTTCATCGATGGAGTTATATTTATCGATGGAGGTGTACTCTGTTGTGCATATACTATTGGAATAGAGGGTGCCAATATTATTACTAACGCTAATAGCAATGCATATACTCTGACATTCATACCTTGATTTCACCTAGGAGTGAATGGCAAATGCTGAAATAATAAGATTACGTTTAACTCTCTAGTTAAGAGAGTATGTGTAGGGAATGGAGGTGGTTAAGTAAAATAATTGAGAATGTGTAGATGTTAATGGTAGGGTTGTTGTTAACGTCAAGATATTATGAGAGTTTTTCTTCAAGTATTCTCTTAATAGTCCTAAGTTCCTCGAGTATTTCTTCTTCAATTACTTTTCTCTCACGAGATGATAGTATACCTACTTTCCTACGTAGTACTGATATTTTCTCCGAGCCTAGATCTTGGGGTAGCTGAAACAATGTTATCTCAGGTCTTAAGGTTCCTGTAGCAGGTGTGAAGACATCTATGTTAACTAATCTTAGCTTCCTCTGAAGAGGTCCTTGTCTAAGTCTAACTTCTGATACAAGATTATATGGGACACGTTTCTCTTTCTTCCACCATACACCGAATCGTGCATAGACGTGATCATCTTCTATCCTAAATATAACTGATTCATAGAATCGAGGTATCCAAATAGCAATGATTATCAATGGAACTATGATACAAGCTATTGCTAATATTAATCCCACTAAGACGTTAAATACTGAAACAACAATGCATACGATAGCCATTGATATGAAATATGGTAGAGAATATAGCCAGTAGATTAGTTTTAATTTGGGTGATGGCTTGAATTCTTCAACCAAGGATACTTTACCCTCCTCTGGTCACATTTAACCTTTCTTCTATTGCTTCTAGCTCACTATATATTTCCTCTAGCTGATTTATAAGATTCTTTATCCTTTGTTTAAGTTGTTCGACTAGTCCTAGCAATGTCACATTATTTATCTCACTTATCGGAATAGTCTTATTTAACATCAAACCCAATATATCCATGTATGTGGTCTTTCTTCTAGGCTGAATACAGTTTGCTTCACCTGTTTTAGCGTCTACTAGACATATTGTTACTAGTCCACGGCCGTCTCTTGTTGTGATTGATACTTTCCAATACAATGTATTATTTATTATGGTGGGTATTGGTTCTTCTATGCTCAACTGGCTCCAGTCATATCTTGGATATCGTTGTTTAACGTATGCTTCAACCTTGCTTACTCCTATCATAGGTTCAGGTAGCTCGTGCATATAGGTATGTGGTTCTATTTTACTGGTATTTACGTAGAATATGTATCTTGCGCTATAGGTTTCGCCTGGTGGTTCTGCTACGAAAGCCCACCATAGATTACCTTTGCTATCAACTACAAGGTATGGTTGAGGATTTGTTCCAATATCTCTTATCTGAAATGTGTTACGGTAGATTAGTACATTACCTATACCATAAATCCATCTATAAGCTTCAATCCATTCTCTAGCAACTATTTCTGGTACTAATGGTACTCCATCGAATCTTGGATCATTTTTAGCTTTACTTGGGGTTACCCATTCCATATTTCCATTTTCATCTACTACAACATATCCTGCTAGAATGGGTAAGCTATAATCTAATCCAGTAACCCATGTTATTGCTGGTACTAGTATGTAGACCTTACCATTGTATACAACCTCAATGTTATCCTCCAATAATAGCTTTTTATCAAATCCTGCTACCAATTGTGCGTTACGATAGAGGCTATCCATGTACCCTGGCATAAACTTCATATTACGTAGTCCCCATGTCATGTTACGATACAATATCTTTACCTTTGGCGGATATACTCCTGCATCAACAAAAACTATTCCATCCGGCCCACGTATTATTTGGTTCCAGAAGCCTTCTGGTTCAATTATCCAGTTATAGACTAAGGTATCATTAGCGAAATATACATAGCTGTCCCCGAAGTATAACGTATGGGTTGGTATTTGAAGCATACTAATAGCATTAGTATAAGCTGTCCTCATGGGTATAAATCTATAGATTCCGAAAACACTGATGAGTTCAGGAATTTCTTCAACGTTTATACGATAAGGATTTCTTTCAAGAGATACTATGGTTCCTACAATCATTCCAACTATGGATAACACTAGTAATAGAATAATAAAACTTTTTACCTTATGTAGTCTGCTATGCCCTGTGTACCTAAATACTCCATACACTATTAACGCTACTAGTGATGTCGTGAAGATAAAACCAGAAACTCTTACAAGTAATGGCCTAGAAACAAACCATTGCACTATAGCCGATAATAATCCTACGTAACCCCAAGTAGCATAAGATAATAGGAATAGTAATAGTGCAAGTAATACAACTAAACCCTTAATGCTAACCCTTACATTTCTTAACCTTATTCCAGCATCCTTACTTCTCTGCCAATTATTCACTTTAACATAGCCTCTTAGGGGTTGGGAAAAGTATTCTGCGTTAAGGGTTAAAGTACTTAGCTGTCTCCATTATTAGAACATAGAATTGTTCTATTGTATTAATTGTTCTCCTTGTACTTCATGTATCTGAATCCCATTAGGAACAATTCTATGTATTATTGGTTTAAGATTTAGTTTACCTAGGGAGTCTAATACGTTCTCCACGTATTGGTCTTCGCAGACTACTACTAGGGTTTTCTTCTTATAGTAGTAGCCTAATATTGTTCCATTATTTCTTAATGGCCTAAGTACTTGCTCAATATTATCTATTACTTTACCATTAACTATGCCTAACTTTGTAGTAAATTCGTGGGATAATTCTAGGAATTCCTCTATTGTTGGATTAGCTAGTAGTTTCTCAACTAGTTCACTACCTAACTTGTTTATTCTATCTCTTAGTTCAACAAGCATTTTAGGAGTCATAGTTATGGTGTTAGAGAGTTTTGCTGTTATGACTATTAGTTTCTCGTTTATGGGTATTGTTACTACTTCTCCTATCCCTGGCGCTCCAGGTTTAGTTCTTACTTCTAGGTACCCTCCTTGGATTATGGCTATTATATCTCCTAACCCCGTAAGACATTCTACTTCAGCTTTATGTGCTTCAGCTGCTGCTTGAAGTATGTTATAGTGGCCTTTCTCAACTAGTTGCCGTGTTATGGACGCGGCAAGTGCTATTGCTGCACTTGCTGCATATCCCTCGCCTATCATATAGGGTGATTTAGCTTCCATGTATATCTTTGTATGGTCTCCCAGAATCTTCCTTAAAGGACATACATTTAGCTCTATGTTGTTGTATACTAGCTTTGTCTTATTGCTATACTCTTGTTTTTTTATTCTTATTTCTACACCTGGCCATACTACTAATCCTGCACCAGTACTACCCTTACGATATGGGTCCTTGTGCTCGTGGATTACCCAGAATCCTGTTAAATGTGCTGGTATTTTCATCAAGTATTCCTTCGTATTCTATCACCTAGTATCTCAAGTGCTTTATCTAGTATTATTCTAGCTATTTCCTCTTTAGTCATCTTAGGTATTTTTTCAGTTGAAGTCTTTGTAACTATTAGTACCTCGTTGTACTTTGATGCAAAACCTATGCCTGGCTTGGCTACATTATTTGCTATTATTATATCTACTTCATATTTATCTAGTTTCTTCCTAGCTCTTTCTACTAGTTCCTGATCTGTTTCTACTGTCTCAGCTGAGAATCCCACTATTACTGCTGATGGTTTCCTTGTCTTCGCTTTTCTTGTAGCATCAGCTATTATCTTTGGTGTAGGTGTTAACCTTACAGTTAATTCAGTGGATGAGTCTATCTTTGTAGTACTTGTTTTAGCGAACCCGTAATCTACAGGAGCTGCTGCAAATACTATTATATCATAGTCTTCTTTATCCAGTTCATCCAGTACAGCATCTCTCATCTCCTTGGTTGATGTAATGCTTATAGATTTTATCCATGGTGGCGGACTTATACCACATAAGGGTCCATGTATTAATGTTACTTTTGCTCCACGGAAAAAGGCCTCACGTGCAATTGCTACGCCCATTCTACCTGAACTAGGATTAGATAGAAACCTTACTGGGTCCAAGTGTTCACGTGTTGGACCAGCTGTTACTAGTACTCTTAATCCTCTTAGATCTTCTCCACGTAGTATCATTGCTTCTGTTTTTAATGCTATATCCTCTACGCTTGGTATCTTTGCTTTATCGCCCTCTACTACTGGTTCTAGTATATGATACCCTAGTTTACGTAGGCGTTCAATGTTTTCTCTAGTTATAGTTGATTGGTACATATTCAAGTGCATGACTGGTACAATAAGTATTGGTTTACCCTTACCATGCATACTTAGTGCTACAAGAGTTACACTTGTATCAGCTATACCATGAGCTAGCTTAGCTATGGTATTAGCTGTTGCAGGAGCTATAACCATTCCATCATATTCGCGCGCGAATACGACATGTTCTATATCTCCACCAACATCGACTACTGGTTCTATCCCCGTGGCCCAGTGAAATAATTTTAGTGATACCAGATCTGCAGCATCACGAGTAAGTACTACTCTCACATGTGCCCCACGTCTCATAAGCTTACGGGCAAGATCTATGCTTCGGTATGCGGCAACACTGCCAGTAACGCCAAGAACTATACGTTTACCTTTCAATGCCTTGGATTCTTCGCCTATAATATCAAGTGATGGATGTGTAGCATTCATACCCTATTCTCCAGGCGTTCACTAAACTCTTCTTCCTCTAATATAGGTTCTAGGTTATACACCTAAACAATAGCATAAGCAGGATTAAAGGGGTCAGTCCCGTAACCCTTCAACTTACTCTGGCCGCGGCACCCCTTCATCTACTTTAAGGTATCAGCATATAGCCCGGCAGTCATCCCCCAGCTAACATTATCATATTATGGAGGGTTAAGGACTTTTCCCTCAGCTAGTTTAGGAATTAATTCAGAGGATGCTTAATGATCCTTGAAGAAGCAAGAAGATTCTACATGGACTGGTTCCTAGGCGTTCTAGGCTTTGATTCTCTAGCAAGTAGGCTTTGGGGTCGTGATTTCGGTGATCCTAAACGGAGATTTATTCCAGGATTATACCTTGATTCATTTCTGGCAGAGCTGACAAGCTGTAGTGGTAGAAGGCCGTGCTTTCTCTCTGTGAATTATTACAGTGGTATGAAGGGTAAACCTGGTACACCAGTAGCATTAGAAAAATTATTCTTTGATATAGATTCACCTAATGATTTAGAGAAAGCGAAAAGAGATACCCTAAAGCTTGTTGAAGTACTTGAAACAGTATGCCAACCATTAGTAGTATTTAGTGGTGGTAAAGGATACCATGTGTATTGCTATATCAACCCCGTAGTGGAAGGTGAGAAAGAATATCTTAAACTAATACTAGAACAAGTAATAGCATCACTGGATATACCACCTATACAGTCACTAGATGAAAGAGTAGTAGGAGATGTGTCTAGATTATCAAGAGTACCATACACTATACATGAGAAAACAGGTAACCTAACTACACTAGTAGATGAGAGGAATCTTAAGCCAATTGACCCTGACTCTATAAACTTATCAAGATATTGGTCTAGACCTATACCAAGAAAACTCATAGAACAAGCAGAAAACATAGCCAAAGAACTAGGTAGACTGAAAACCAAGACTAGGAGAAGGAGGAAAATTAAACTAGAAGATGCAAGCTGGCTTATATTTTTCGAGAAACCAGAACTACTTAAAGAGGCGCTAAAGGGCGTTACAGGTGAGCTAAGAACAAAGATTGCACGAGAACTAGCACTATATTACAGAAATATATTGATGTTAAGTAGAGGCGAATGTCTTAACAAGTTATTGGAGTGGAATAAGAAGAATATACCTCCTCTAAGTATAGAAGAAGTTGAGAAAATAGTAGATGAAGTATACATGGTGAAACGTTAGAAGGAATACTGGTAAGATTATTTAAATCTGTAGTCAATGAATACCTCGGCTCCTCAACAGAGGAGGATCAAGTTGTCTAAGGAAAAAACCTATAATATAAGGGAGGCACGTCTGGAAGATCTTGATCAAGTGATATCAATAAACATGGAGGCTTTACCTGAGCACTATCCTAGAGTCTTCTGGGAGGAACACGTTAAACGTTGGGGTAAAGCCTTCCTTGTAGCAGAGGTAAACGGATTCATTGTAGGATACATCATGTGTAGAGTTGAATGGGGTTGGGGTTTTACTAAGAGCAAATTGTTGAAAAAAGGCCATGTAATAAGTATTGCTGTGAGAAAGGAGTATAGACGTAAAGGCATAGGTAGGAAGTTAATGGAGGAAGCAATGAAAGCATTAAAGGAAGTTTATGGTGCAGAAGAGGTATACTTGGAAGTAAGAGTAAGCAATAAACCTGCCATAAGCTTGTACGAAAAACTAGGATTCAAAATCGCTAAAAGGGTAGCAGCTTACTACCTTGACGGAGAAGACGCATATATAATGGTTAAACAACTATAGATATGCAGTGGTTCTCAATAACTTGTAATAGTCTTCGTAAAGGTATTATTTCATGACCCCCTACCATAATGTTCTATCATTAGGCATAAGCAATTACTTATATATACCCTTACCTACAAGTGACTTTAAGTACAGGGATGAAAAGAAGGAGGGGTCGTGAACCCCTCCGCATAGTGAAGGCTGGGTAGGTTATGTACAAGTATAGTGAATATTTTAGGAAAGCTCAAGGTTTTACTGAAGCTTCTATCAATAGACGTTTTGAGACAATAGATATTGTTCGTAGACTAGGTGTTATAGCACCTAACCACATATACCTAAACAATTACCCAATTAGTAACCCTATAGCATCATTCAATCCAGCAATAACTGTAATCGACGAAGATGCTGTAGTTTATGCTAGGATAATAGTAGGATATTACATGTATGTTTCAGCTATAGTGGCGATAAGAATACCATTAGAGGACCTATATACGGGTAATATCAACATAAACTATTATGCAAGTCAGCCAACAATATATCCTTCAACCAAGTATGATGTATGGGGTACAGAGGATCCAAGAGTATATGAGATAGATGATAAACTATACATGACGTATACCGGTAGAACAGTAAATTACTTCAATCCACATATCCGTAGAGAAAGAACATTACCAGTAACAGCAGTAAAGTTAGGAAATTATCATATATGGAGAAAAATACATGTATATGTATTCCCACCTGGATTAAGAGAACACGTTATAAGCGATAAAGATGCTTTCCTAGTTAAATTCGGCAATGATCTACTATTATTCCATAGACCACATATGGATGATGAAGGCTTTTACCTAACAGTTAGCAGAGTTGACTCAAAAGAATTATATACAGTATCAGATAGGCTAAAGGAAATAGTTATACGCGACACCATGTGGATAGCTGATAAAGCTGTTTTCGAAAGCAAAATAGGTTGGGCTACACCTCCAATAAAAATTAACAGTAATGAAATAGTAACTTTGGTACATGGTGTAGATAATGAACTAGAAGCTTATCGTCTCTACGCTATGCAATTAGAGTACTCGAAAAATGAAGGAATAATAGTTAAGGCTGTCACACCAACATATATAATGGAGCCTAAACTATTATATGAAATATTTGGTGATAGACCCTATACAATATTCCCTTGTGGACTATGGAGACTTAGTAAGAATAAAGTACTCATAAGCTATGGTGCTGGAGACTACATGATAGGTATAGGTGAAATAGATGTAAACGAACTTCTAGGCCTATTAGACAAAGGACGTATATACTAGGTCTTTTATTCGATTAATACTCAATTCAATTAAAATCAATTAAGTTATATCATTGACTAATCAATGCTTACTTCTAGTTTTACAGATATCAACGTATTTATCGATTCTACTCATTTATACTAAGTATTTCTAAGCCCAGTATCATGGATATAATAGAACTTACTATGAGCATTAAAGCTATAGCAACATTTGTTTTATGTTTACGTTTATATAACATTATCTAGTCCCAGAGAGTACTTCTAAGAGAAATATCTTGAGTTCAAGATACATACGTGTATGGTAATTGGAGGTTCTAGCTTACTATCAAAACTTTTATAATATGGAAACAGCGTCTTCACCTCTTTGCTTTAATGGTTAGTTGTTTCTTTTAATCTTATTCAGCAATTCTTTGTATTCTTCCTTACTCATGTGCATTGTGTGTTCTTCCGAGGGAAATACTCCTGTCCTTACTTCGTTAGCATATTGTTTTACGGCATCGAGTATTATCTTTGAGAGGTCAACGTATTTTTTCGCGAAGGGTGGAGGACTAGGTGTTAGCCCAAGTATATCATGGATTACGAGTACTTGTCCATCACACCATGGTCCTGATCCTATACATATTGTTGGTATACTTAGCTTCTCTGTTATGATTTTAGCAACTTCTGCTACAGTAAACTCTATTACTACGGCAAAGGCACCTGCATCTTCAAGAGCTTTCGCATCTTCTATTATTTTCTCGGCTATCTCTACCTTCTTGCCCATTAACTTGTATCCTCCTATTTTAAGCATTCTTTGTGGAGTAAGACCTACATGCCCCATTACTGGTATACCGGCTTCCACCATAGCCTCAACTTTATCTATAATCTCTATTCCGCCTTCAACTTTTACTGCTTCAGCACCTGCTTTGATCATAAGCCCTGCATTGTATACTGCTTCGCTCCTACTTACCTCGTAGCTTAGGAAAGGCATATCACCTATAACTAACGCTCTAGGTTTAGCCCTTGCAACAGCTCTTATATGGTGAAGCATTTCATCTATGGTAACTGGTAGAGTAGAATCATAGCCTAATACAACCATTCCAAGGGAATCACCTACAAGTATAGCGTCAACGCCCGCCTCATCTACAAGTCTTGCAGTAGGGTAATCATATGCTGTTATCATTACTATTTTTTCTCCACGCTTCTTCATCTTTATTAAATCAGTAGGCATGATCTTCTTTATTTTCCTCTCCACTTCTCGACGCCTCTAACGAGTAATGTTAATAGTGTGTTTACTGGAGCATCTATATTATTTTCTCGGGCTATTCTAGCTATAGCTCCATTAATGTATTCTATTTCAGTTTTCCTACCACTACGTATATCCTGAGTCATCGATGAAATATTATCAGCGGTCTTGTAGGCAACTTCCCATACATACCCTAGCACGTCTTCAACTGGGAGCTCTATACCAAGCTTCTCAATCACGTTTAATGCTTCTTCAACCACCATCTTGGTGATTGTCCATGCTTCTTCTAACTCTATTATAACCCTATTAGACGCATTAAGTAGGGCTGTTACCGGGTTAATAGCTGCATTAACTATCAGCTTAAGCCAACGATAGGGTTCTATATCATCTACTACACGAATATTACCGCTGAGTATATCCTTTATCTTCATTAGTCGTTCATCAGCTTTCCTTCCTTTATAGCCTATAATAAGTTCACCGATACCAGTAATCCTCGCTATACCCGCACGCTCACGTAGAACACCATACGTTAATACTCCTCCAGCAACACCAACATCGGGCTTATTTTCACCTATGACCTTCTCAGCAAGTTCAAGACCACCAATACCATTCTGTACTAAAACTACTACGCCGTTATCCTTAACTATCCTTAATGCTTCCTTAACAGCTTCCGCGGTGTCATGGGCTTTAACAGCTATGAATACGTAATCATAGTTATTAGCTGGTGCTTTACCAGTAAGATAATGTTCTACTTCTACAACATGGTCTTCTTGATCTACTTGGATTACGATACCACCATAACAATCTATTGCTTCGCCATAGACTTCTGATCGATAAATAACTGTAGGCTTATGCTTCTTAGCCATATATGCTAGTAGAGAGCCAACAGCTCCGATACCTATTATGGCTATGGACGCCAAATAAGTGTCACCTACATGTAGCTAGCATAATGCATAGTAGTCTGTTCATAGTATAAAGAAGTTACGCAATTAAGATAATCTACAGTTAACCTTGATGACATGTTTCGTCATATTCTTGGCTAGGATCCTTCCTGTAGGAGAGAATTAAGTAATGAGAAATAATCTTAACAATAGAAGCCGAGAATGTAATTATGATAGCGTATTATAATAGAATTGTACTGAGAGATAGGCAAAGAATATTGGGGGAACTTGACAATACGCTATTAATCCTGGAGATACAATAGGTATACGATGTGATGAAGTTACGCACTCTCCGAGCCCTGTGGCGGCAGGGGATGGGGAAGCCTCCTCGCTGCTGATTTTCTAATAACTCGAATTTCCCTAGATAATATGGTAATACTACTAACTTTAGCAACTAGTTATTAGAGAAGAATATGTTGTTAAACCATCATTTAGGATTAACGTTTTCTACGCCTCAGCTACATAATAGTAGCTAGGATGTCTGGTGGCTGTTAAGGATAGTATATGTGTGCTTGACTGGCGTTATGGATCGGAGGAGCTACGTGAACTATTCTATCCAGATAATATTATACAACGGTACATAGTAGTTGAGAAAGCATTAATTAAGGGTCTTGCAGAAGCAGGGTTAATTCCGAAGAGATGTGTTGAGCAAATAGAAGAATGTGTCAAGAATGTTAAGGCGAGCGAGGTTTATGAGCTTGAGAAGAAGATGGGACATGACATAGCAGCACTAGCCTATATCTTGGGTGAACGTTGTGGTGAATGCGGAAAATACGTACATCTTGGTGCTACAAGCTATGATATCGTTGATACCGCGTGGGCACTAATATTTAGAGATGCTTTAAAACTGGTTAAAGCCAAATTAAAGTCCATTATAAACAAGCTACTAGAACTATCATATAAGTACATGGATCTAGTAATGGTTGGTAGAACTCATGGTCAACATGCTCTACCCATAACACTAGGCTTTAAACTAGCGAACTATGTATACGAATTAACTCGTAGTTATGAGAGAATATGTGATTTAGAGAGAAGAGTTATACTTGGCAAGATGTCTGGCGCTGTAGGAACAATGGCTGCATGGAAAGGTAAAGGGCTCACAATAGAGTTGAAAACACTAGAATACCTTGGATTAAACCCTCATAAAATAACAACACAGGTAGCACCAAGGGATGGTTTTGCTGAGCTTGTATCAGTACTAGCGATACTAGGTTCGCAACTTGATAGATTAGCATTAGAGGTTAGAGAACTTAGTCGCCCGGAAATAGGTGAACTCTATGAAGCAGTTGAACGTGTTGGAAGTAGTACTATGCCTCATAAACGTAATCCTGTAACAGCTGAGAGAATATCTGGCCTAGCTAAGATACTAAGATCACTAGTGGTTACTGCTCTTGAAAACATAGTGTTAATGCATGAAAGAGATCTTACGAATAGTAGTTCGGAAAGAATAATGCTACCTCATGTATTCTTGGTAATAGATCAAATGTTAGAGGATACTATATTCTTACTTGATCACCTAGGAGTAGATGATAATGCTATTAAAAGAAATCTAGAACTATCTCGTGGCCTCATCTTAACCGAAGCGGTAATGGTTAAACTAGTTGAGAAAGGCGTACATAGGCACATAGCTCACAAGAAATTAGTAGAGTTATCCAGGAAAGCTGTAACTGAAGGTAAAACATTGAAGCAAGTACTATTGGAGGACGAGTTCATACTAAAGTACTTGTCAAGAGAAGAAATTGAAGAATTAATGGATCCAGCGAAGTACCTAGGAAGTTATAAGGCTCTCATAGAGAGAACAAGAAGTTACGTGGAGGAAACTCTAGCTAAATGCTAAGCTATTGGTGGGAGACAGTGCCCTTAACGATAGTGGTTGGAGGGTTCTTTGGAGACGAAGGTAAGGGTAAGGTTGCAGCATACCTAGCACTTAAGGATAAACCAGCTATAGCGGTAAGGTGTGGTGCCATTAATGCTGGTCATACAGTAGTATATAATGGTAGGAGGTGGAAGCTTAGAAGTATACCATCATTCTTCGTTAACCCTACAACCAGATTAATGATACCATCAGGAGCTTTGGTAAGATTGGATGTATTATTCAAGGAAATAGAGGAAACAAATGCTAAGGGAAGACTAGTAATTGACAAGCATACAGGAGTAATAGAGCAAAGACATGTTGAAGAAGAGAGAAGAAATGCTTACCTATCAGGTAAGATAGGATCAACTCTGCAAGGAGTAGGTGCAGCAATGTCTGATCGCGTTATGAGGAAACTGAAGTTAGCGGAGGAATACGCTGAGCTTAAGGATATGGTGGGAGATGTGGCATTAGAGGTAAACAATGCTCTTGATAGAGGCGAACTAGTATACATAGAAGGAACCCAAGGGACATTCTTAAGCTTATACCATGGAACATACCCTTATGTTACAAGCCGTGATACAACAGCATCAGCTTTCGCATCAGAGGTAGGGGTAGGGCCAAGGAGAGTAGATGATGTAATAGTGGTGTTTAAAGCCTATGTTACAAGGGTTGGAGGAGGACCATTACCAGGCGAGTTACCATTAGAGGAGATAGAGCGTAGAGGATGGATTGAGAAAGCTACTGTCACTGGTAGAACTAGGCGTGCTGCACCATTCAATGTAGAGTTAGCTAGGAGGGCAATAATGCTTAACTCAGCATCGCAAATAGCGATAACAAAGCTAGACGTCTTATTCCCTGAAGCAAAGAGGGTGAGAGAGTGGGGTAAACTACCGGTACAAGCACGTAGATGGATAGAGGAGTTAGAAGAACAACTGAAGACCCCAATAACACTTATTGGTACAGGTGAGGAAGCTCTAGATATGGTTGACCGTAGGAGAGAACTAGGTTTTATGAGGTGAAAGAGACGGTTAGGGAATATGATGTTATAATAGTTGGAGCTGGTCCTGCTGGACTATTTGCTACATATGAGCTAGCAACTCATGGTGAAGGTAAGGTAAAGATAGCGGTGTTTGAGAGAGGCTTAAGGGCAATACATAGACGTTGCCCTATGTTTGATGCTAAGAGGAAGTTGAGAACAAGAGAATGTACTGGTTGCCAGCCATGTCATGTGATGCAAGGTGTAGGTGGTGCTGGAGCACTTAGTAGTGGAACAATAAACCTAAGACCTGATGTAGGAGGAGATCTAGATAAGCTTCTAGGAAGCTGGGAGGAGGCACAACAACTAATAGACTATGTAGATAAGGTATTTGTTAAATTTGGTGCACCGGAGAAAGTTTACACTATTAGTGAAGAAGTTGCAGCAGAGTTAGAAAGACTTGCAGCACGTGCTGGAGCTAAATTTATACCAAC
>CAYUVB010000007.1:49223-51224 GCA_964448055.1 uncultured Desulfurococcales archaeon
ATAGAAATAGAGCCAGGACCATTGGATATTGGTGTTAGAGTAGAGGTACCAGCCTATGTAACGGAGCCAGTAACAAAGGTAGTAAGAGATCCAAAGATAATACTCTACACGAGAGTATATGACGACAAGGTTAGAACATTCTGTACAAACCCATATGGATTCGTTGTAGAGGAGAGATATGAGGATGGAACAGTCGGGGTAAATGGTGAAAGCTACATAAGGCTAAGATCTAAGAACACGAACTTCGCATTACTTGTAACAGTAAAGCTAACAGACCCATTAGAGGATACAATAGCTTACGGTAAAAGTATAGCTAAGCTAGCGACAAAACTTGGTGGAGGTAAGCCAATAATACAAAGATTTGGAGACCTAGAAGCAGGTCGTAGAAGTACGTGGAGTAGAATAGAGAGGAGTACCATTGAGCCAACACTAAGGAACGCTACACCAGGTGATATAGGAATGGCTTACCCATACAGGGTTGTAGCTAACATAGTAGAAGCTCTAAAAAGACTTGATACAGTAATGCCGGGTATAGCATCACCACAAACAATACTCTATGCACCAGAAATCAAGTATTATAGTGTTAAAGCAGTAGTTACACGTGAGCTAGAAACAACTCAACCAAATATATACGTAGCAGGAGATGGTGCAGGACTATCAAGAGGAATAAATGTAGCAGCAGCAACAGGTGTAATAGCAGCTAGGAGTGTACTTAGGAAACTAGGAATAGAAGTTACCTAAACATTATAATTCACATCATGTCAGTCTCAAGTCTATTAATTTTACTATTACCCCTATGGACAATACCGTGACTCTATAACTGTAGGTTATTGTAATATTAATGGATATAACCGGTCTTTTGGTGATGCTTGATAGGTTACGAGCTAGTATTGATGTTGTTATGTCATTATGTGTTGGAGTACTCGATGTAGTAGAAGGTTAGTCGTTGAGGTGTATGTTATAGCACTTGGTATATATGTAGTTTTTAAGGCTCTGGTTTATATGCTATTGCTTCTAGGGCTTGTATGCTTTTCATTATTCCTGGTTGGCCTAGTTTTCGTGCAACCAGAAGAGCTAGGCTTAGTATTTCACGTAGTCTTTTAACTTCTACTTCTAGTACATCCTCGTATTCCATAGCTTTTTTCAATACCTTAACTACGAGTTCTAGGTCTTCAAATACTATTCGTTTGAATTTCTTCTTATCTATTTCTCCGAGTTTCTTCTTTCTAAGCATTGATTGTAGTATATTCTTAAGTATTTCTGGCTCAAGGCTTTCAACTTGTACTCTAATTAGAGTTATCTCAGGGTCCTCTTGATCTAATCCAGGCTCACCAGTATACTCCCTTAAGGCTTCTTCTACTTCATTGATGTTGCTTATTTTCCACCAGTGCTGACTATTACTATGATACGTTGTTTCTATTATACCATAATCTTCTAATGCTTTCAGCAATCTACTAGGATTGTAGTCTACACCCATGGATTTCAGTTTTAGTACTAGTCCACGGTAATCGAAGTCTCCATAGCGATTCCTTGATTCAAGTACATAGTTCTTTGCGGTCTCTACTATTGCTTTAAGGACTATGTATGCTCTATCACCATATCTATCAAGAGCTTCAAATACTCTTTCCCTAACACTTAATACTTCGCTTGTACTCGAATCATTAATATGCCCTGACATCCTAGTTACCCTACGTGGTAGTAAATAACCGTAGGTGCTATAGTCTACTTACTAGGAATACATTAGTCTTTGAGGTATAAGGGGGTTTACTTAAACAAGTATAGGTATCACCACCCTGTGCTAATGGTATGTAATAATACCTTAGTAGAGGTATTGGGTTAGAATTGACTAGTAGGGTAGTAGTGCTAGTAGAGGATTTATGGAAGAAATTTGATAAGGTAATTGCTATCCGAGGTGTTTCCTTCAAAGTCTATGAGGGTGAGATATTTGGTCTTATTGGTCCTAATGGTGCTGGTAAAACAACAACCCTACGAATAATAGCA
>CAYUVB010000008.1:0-27845 GCA_964448055.1 uncultured Desulfurococcales archaeon
TACTTACCTCATAGTCTATATTAGCTTATGCTGGTATTTTTTGAGAGCTAGTCCAAATAATATTGGTGTTACTATGGCGGTTCCAAGCATTACTGTTAATATTGTAGCATATTCTGCAGGTCCTATTAAACCATATTGTTGTGCGAAAAGTATTATAGCTGTTTCAAGTGCTCCTCTTCCACCCATACCTATACCTATAAGCACTACTTCGTGTCTTGGTATACGTGAAGCTAGTAATGGTAATGTACATCCTACGAATTTTCCTAGTAAGGCTAGTGTTGTGAATAGTATTATGGGTAATACGCCTGGTTGTGCAAGTGGATTATAGTTTAATCCCACATAAGCAAAGAATATGGTTGTAAATAAGCTTTCCAGCATCACCCTTAGCTCATCTGCTAGTTCAGAGACCCTTATTACACCCAATAATGTTGGATCACGCACGGTTTTCAATCTGCTGACAGCTAATCCTCCCAGATAAGCTCCTATAACTTCATTTAACCCCACAAGCCTAGCTGTTAACGCTAATATAAATGCCAATACCACAGTAGTCATAGTCATTCGCGCTGGATCCGAGAATAGTTTTAAGATTTTATCGCTATGATGTTCTACTAAGATTCTAGAAACATATAACACAGTTAACATAAACAACATTATCTTAGCTGTTATAATAGCCAACCCCATTAGGTCAAATGTTCCCTCCACAGGTAAGGTTCTCAACAATGTTATCAAGTATATAGCTAGTACATCATCAACAAAACTTGCACCAATAAGTATGCTTTGTATAGTTGATGATATTCTCCTTCCAGCTTTTTCTATCATTGCAGCAACAGTTTCTGTAGCTGTATTGGAGAGCGCTACAGCTATGAACAAGGCCGTAAATAAGGGGTAACCATAAAGATAGGCAGCCGCAAATATTAGTATGAATGTAAAGAATGCGCCAGAGACACCAGTAACTATTATCTTGAATCTATTCTCACTTAGCACTCTAGGATTAGTATTCAGTCCTGTATAGAGCATTAGTATTATTAAGCTGAAATCTGCTAAAGCCTTAATGCTAGTATCAGGATAAATTAACCCTAATACAGCTGGGCCAAGGATAAGTCCTGCTAGTATGTCACCTACGATAACATGGATGCCTATCCTACGCAAAGGCTCTGAAAGCAGTTTAGCAAGTAATATGATTACCACGATACTTACTATGAACTCCAAGACCTAGGTATCACCAAGTCTCCAAGCATATTTCAACGGCAACTAGGAAATATAAGGTTAAGGTTAGGGAAATGTATAGGGCTCAGCCTATACACCCCCGTAGGGGGTTGGGATGAGGCTGAGCCGTTGGCGACGGCCACATAACTATTACTCTCTTCACAGTATACTTAGATATCCCAATATTCCCTAAGTACACGTCTCAGCGTCCTCATGTATTCATGGAATCTGCTCCTTGTAGTAGATCGTAAAGTTCTTGTTGGCTCATCGATTACTGGATTATCTATTCCAATCATGGTTGCTACAAATGCTGGTAGTCCTCTACTAAGTCCTCTACTATAACCTCCTTCTAAACTAGCTATGGTAAGTGGTGGTTTTAGCTCGCGTATGATTCTATTTGGTATCTCGTAAAATGCATTAGAAGTTATCCTCATATCAGCTAAACCGTCATCTACGTATGCATCGAAACCTGCTGAAAACAGTATTACTTGGGGCTTAAATTGCTCCAAGATAGCTATGGCTAGTTCAAGTGCATCTAGATATAGATCATCACCACTATTTATAGGTAATACTATGTTTACTTTTGTTCCTTCGCCCTCGCCTTCACCAATATCTTCGGGAAAACCTGTTCCGGGATAAAGCGTAAGAGGATCTTGATGAAAATCTATATGTAGTACACGTGGTTCGGTCCAGAAGATTTCTTGTGTACCATTGCCATGATGCACATCTATATCAATTATAGCTATCCTTCTATACCATTTATCTAATAAGTACTTAGCTAATATTGCTATGTTATTAAATATACAAAATCCTTGAGTGGGCGCACCAAGAGCTTTCCCAGCTTTACCAGCATGATGGCCCGGCGGTCTTACCAGGGCAACACCTGCGCTAACCCCCTTATCTAGATACTCATTATGTATTCTTATTAAAGCACCTATAGCGTAAAGTGCTACTTCAAGTGTTTTCTCTGAAACATATGTATCTGGATCTATTTCAGCAGGAGCCTTCCTAGAAAGCCTTAAAACATAGTCTACATATCCTTTCACATGAACCTTATAAACTAGATCTAGATCTCCTTTAGAAGGTTTAACGATACTTACGTATCTATTATTGAGTATTCCATGCTCTTCTAATCCTTTCAACGCTATTTTTAGTCTATTAGGATTTTCAGGATGCGGAAACCAAGGCTTATGTTCTAGGAATATATTATCGTAGACTATTAGTGTGGGCCTCATACATATACTAACCTGGAAAGGTAAGAACCACTCGTAATCCTTAAGTCTTACCTCCAAAAGAATTTTCTACCAGGTGTAAAATGTCTTGACGTTTATAAAGAATAAGGATGAACTGCTAGATCCCTCAAAGTCTTGTTCTAAGTGTTTAAGAGCACGTAAGACAGCAGTAGAACTGCTTGAGGAAGCATTGAAAGCAGCCGATCCTTATGAAGCGGTTAGAAAGAATATAGCTATAGATGGTGAAGAGATCGTAATAGCTGGCAAAAGATTCAAACCTAGTAATATATGGGTTTTAGGTTTAGGTAAAGCATCAATAAAAATGGCTTTAGCTGTGGAAGATGTTCTAGGCGAATGTATTAGTGGAGGAGTTATTGCAGCACCTAAGGCGTTAAGGGATCGCGTGGAAAGAGTACCTAAATTAATGGAAATTGTATGGTCTAATCATCCAATACCTGACGAGGATAGCGTAAGAGCTGGAAGAAAATTACTTGAATATGCTGAACAAGCACGGGAAAATGATATTGTACTGGTATTAGTATCAGGTGGTGGATCAGCATTGGTCGAGTATCCAGCCAATGATATAACTTTGGAGGACATCGTAAAGGTTACCAGACTACTTCTAAGAAGTGGTGCAATAATACAGGAGATAAATGCTGTACGAAAACATTTATCAATGTTCAAAGGTGGATGGCTAGCAAAAAGAGCTTACCCAGCTACACTAGTATCACTAATCATATCAGATGTTGTAGGAGACAACCTAGAGGCAATAGCAAGTGGTCCTACAGCACCAGATCCAACCACCTTCAAGGATGCATATGAAATACTAAGGAGGTACGGGTTATGGGAAAAGATACCAAGTAAACCTAGAGAGTACATAGAGAAGGGGCTTAGAGGAGAAGTACCAGAAACACCCAAACCAGGAGATGAAGTCTTTCAAAAGGTACATAACAACATTGTTGCAAGCAATATAGTATCACTTAAAGCCATGGAAGCTAAAGCACGGGAACTAGGCTACAATACGTTAATACTAACATCCCTACTACAAGGTGAGGCGAGGGTAGTGGGAAGAGTCTTAGCAAGTATAGCGTTAGAAACATTAACGAATGGATATCCTATAAAGCCTCCAGCAGTTATACTTAGTGGTGGCGAAACAACTGTAACAGTTAAAGGTAAAGGTAAGGGTGGTAGAAACCAGGAACTAGCACTATCAGCAGCTATAGATATTCGAGGCACGCATGGAATAGTAATAGCAAGTATGGGTACCGATGGAATAGACGGAGTTACAGATGTAGCTGGTGGAATAGTTGATGCACATAGCATTGAAAGAGCATTAAGCCTAGGATTAGATCCTTACCAAGTACTAGATAACAATGACAGCTACTCGTTCTTCAATGAACTAAAGGACGCTATATACACAGGGGCTACAGGTACAAATGTAAACGATGTACAAGTAATAGTAGTTGAGAAATAATCTCTGTATTAATTGTATTAATTCTAACCAATACAGATTAAGCATAGTGGTCTTTGTAGTCTTTTTATAGGAAAACATAGGCTTAAAATCAACCATTAAGAGGATAGCATTATGCAATCAGCTAATATACCACCGGAGGCTGAAACCATTAAATCACTTGTCAAGATATCAGGTATACTAGAACTAATGCTAGCATTAGTTATAGGCATTCTAAACCTTATATGGGGTATTATAGGTCTCTTAGTAGTAATAGGCGTCATAGGCATAATATTCGGTATAATAGACATATGGCTTTATATAAAATGCACTGAAATACAAAAACTAATAGATCAAGGAGAAATAAGGAGAGCTAAAATGAAACATTAGTACCAATGATATTAGGATTCATTTTCTCATGAATCGTGGTAAGAATATTGTTATTGATAGCTTATATAAAATACGATGAAGCAATAAGAGCTATGGAAACTAAGAGTATTCCTCCCCCACCACCTAAGTTTTAAGCTATATAAAAAAATTACATTAGGTTTTCTATTCCTACACGTCTAAGTATTTCTTCGATTTTCTGAACATTCTCTTCGCTTTCAGGTCTTAGCGGTGGCCTTACTATAGGCTTAATAGGCGTATCTAGAAGTTTTAATGCTGTTTTAATCATTGATGGAATACTTGTAGCCACGTCATATAATTCTGAAAGCATACTCAATTTTATGTATAAGTCAAATGCTTTTTCATATTCTCTATCATTCCAAGCTTTAACTACACCAGTGCATATTCTTGGCGCTATATGTGCAAGTGCTAATACTCCGCCATCACCGCCAAGTATTAATGTTGGTAGTAAGTAGTCGCTTGAACCCGTTAGTACCGAAAAGTTCTTACGTTCTTGTTTAACTGCTAATATCAGCCTACGCATATAGGATAGACTATCATATGTTACCTTAATACCAACTATATTCGAATACTCCTTTGCTAATTTCATAATTAATTCTACTGGGATATTATTTCCTGTTAAACTAGGGATATTATACATTAGTATTGGAAGATCTGTTTTCTCAGCAATAATTGAATAATGCCTCCATAATCCATCAGAATCATATTTGAAGTAATATGGTGGAGTAACAACTATACCGTCAACACCTAGATCAGCGTATTCCTTAGCTAGTCTTAACACCATTAACGTAGTGTTCTCTGATGCTCCTGGAATAATCTTGGTTTTTCCACCAACCTCTTCTACAACGATCTTAGTAATAGCAATCTTTTCCTCAAATGATAAGTGTATGAACTCTCCAGTAGTTGATACAGGGAATAACCCATTAACTCCTCTACTTACCAGATACTGTATGAGCCACTTTAATGCATTATAGTCGATGGTATAGTCTTCTTTAAAAGGAGTGATCAATGGAACTATTACTCCTTTAAACATATTGTTACCCCTCTATAACAACTATGGTTCTACCTGGTGAAACGTATCCCTTATCAGTTTTCAGCGGTAAACCTATAAATTCAAACATATCTTACCTATGAGCTTATCTAAGCTAGTTAAACCTTCATAAATGATTATTCCAGCAAATGACAATAATCTGTATACTAAAAAGAACTATGATTTATACTTGGACATCTATGTCAACGACATTAACGTGTTAATTCAGTAATGAGACCATACATGGTCCATAAGGTTAAGTAAGCATGTAGTGAAATATATGGGTTTCAACATATTTCTACCTTAGAGTAACACTTTGGGTCCCATAATGTTGTTTATTAAACGTAAACCAGTGATCAAGGTTTTAATGAAAGAAGTCCATCGATTATTCATAGCTTCAGCTAAGATAAGATCAGCGAGAAATATGATTGAAAGAATTAAGGGTAGAAAACTTGATTCTGTACTTATAGTTACAGCCCTTGCTGGTATACCCGTCTCTTTAAAAGATCTAGCTAGTATGAATATTAATGCTGCTATGAAGGATATAGAGAAAACAAAAGCTATGCTTGAGAAAGTAAGAAAGAGAATCGAGAAAGATTACCCCCACTTATACATATCGAGGGTTAGGTTATTATTAGAAGACATCATTACAGTACTTGAAAAAGCAGCAAATAGTAAGGACAACATTGATTTAATGCTTGAATTAATTGATGAAGCATCATTTATACTTAGGGATCTAATAAGCGAGTTAGCTAATAGCAGAATACTCGTATGATTTTATCGAATTAATTCTAAGCTCTTACTCCTAAGTACCTTAATGCTTGTCTTAGAGGTATACCAGGAGGTACAGCCACTACTTGTACACCATACTGTTGTAATAGTTGTTGTACACGGGGTCCCATACGTGATACAATTAACGTACTAGCACCCATGCTAATGATTCTTTGTACCATTGCTTGACCAGCACCTTGCGGCACATTTAGTGATGGATTAGGTATAATGCTTAACGACAATATAACCCCTTCTTGATTTACATCAATAACAGCTATATATGGTGCTCTACCAAATACAGCACTTATCGTGGATTCAAGTCCTTTATCTTCATCAACAACTGCTGCGATTCTTCTAATGCCTGGAGGTGGTGGATTAATTTGTTGCATCGTGGGAACCTGGGGTTGAGGTCCACCCCACATACCTTGTCCATGACGCCATCTACGACCTCTACCGTAGCCTGATCCTCCATACCAGCCCATATTATCACGTGTTGATATTTCTGTGCATATGCTTAAAATATGTTACTTTTCTGTACGATAGGGCTCTATATGTATTGCTACATCCATATTGTATTTGTTTTTAAGCTCCCTTTCTATTATATCAGTAATTTTATGTGCTTCCTCTATAGTTATGTCGGGTGGAAGCCTTATCGTTATATCTCCTTGATAAAATCCTTCCCTCACTAATCTAAGCCTTATTCTCTCGACTTTTACTCCATGCTTTTCTATAGTCTTTCTCGTTTCCTCTACTAGTTTCATGGGAGGTGCTACGTCACTCAATAATTTTACTAGATCCCTTAAAGTGTCCTGGAGCTCGTAGAATAGGTATGATACTATTATTATAGCGCCTATGTAGTCCACAATATAGGTATAAAGATAACCTAATAATGATGCAACAATGACAGTAATGCTCTCAAGTAATTCGCTAATAGTAAATGCACTATAGGGGCCAAAATATTCGCTTATTCTCCTAGAAACGTATATAGCTATAGAATAGAATATTAGGCCTATCAGTGCTAGTAAGGGTGCGTGTACTTCCACACTATAAGCTTTAGTATATAGGAGGTCTGCTACTACCAGTCCTGCTACAAAGGAATAAGCGATGATAGTAACCAATGTTCCTGCAAACCCTAAGCGATGATGTCCAAAGTGATGGTCTAAGTCCGCTGGTAAGTGCGTTTTCGAGTAGTAGTAAATAGTTGCTATAAGTGCTACGAGGTTGGCTAAACTAGTTAATGCGTCAACAAATAAAGCTTTAGAACCATAGAAATATCCTCCAATAAATTTAGCTATTGCTCCAAGAATACTAGAAATTACTACAGTCCATACACACCAGTCAGTTAACCACGTGTCTCTTTGCTCTATTCTGCTGTTATCTCTAATCTTCATGGATTACACTATAAGCAGAATGTGTCTAGAAATATTTTAAGTATGACCTTCTACAAGTTAAACATCGTCAAATAGAGAAAAGAAAGCTAAGACTGTATTTTTACACTAAGCTTCTTAGCTATTACGTTATGTACTATTTCAGCTCTCTCTTCTGCTTCTATTTCAGCATCTATGGTGAGCATCTTTAATGCTAATTTATGTGAGTATTTATTGATGTAGAGGTTTGTTCGTCTATCTATATACTCTATATATTCGGGATCAGCTTCCTCTTCTACATTAAACCGTCTCCTAAGATGAAGCCTCTTGACAACCGTATCGTATTTCCGGGGTTTGATATATACTAATAGATCTATCTTTGGTAAAAGCAGAACTGTTTCGAGCATTATACGTGTAAGTTTTGTTATTTCGTCCCAACTGTATTCTGCTCTTCTTAACCAGTACTCTGTGTAAGGTATCACTATTAATGGATGACTATCGAATACTACACGTGTTTTATAGCGTCTTAATGCTTTTAAGTATTCTTTTGTAAATGATAGAAAGAATAGTAATTGTCTTTCAAGAGGATTTAAACCATAAGCTTCTTCTATAACCTCTAATGGCTGATACACATACCCCATCTTGGATAATATTTCGGCTGTACGCGTTTTCCCTACACCATGTACTCCTATGAATGCTATGGTTGCTTTACCATCCAATACTTACCACTATAATACTTGTCCCACTTCATAGTATATGATATGTATCTTAAACGTTAATTAGAACTCCTACATGAGTTATACGTGCTAAATAATACCTTAACATAATAATACGTGAAGGTATTACTCTGTTGGAATGTATTACTTTAATTATGTTTATCGTTTTGTATGCCTGAAGTCTAGTTTATCTTTTTGATGATAATTAGCGATGATATAAAAGTGTGGATCAGCTTTCCTGGCCCTCTTCATCCTATGATTTCAGTGGAGCCGGTGTCCCTCATCATGTACATGGCTACTACTCTGTCTTAGGGGCTAACAAGTATATTACCTTACCTTCACCTGGTAAGTTGAATTGCAGTTTTATAGGCATGGCTGAAGAGAACTCTAGTTGAACTGTATCAGCTATTTTTGTTAATGCTAATACATGTTTGAGATATTCTATACTATAAGCTGCTTTACCAGGTTCTTTTACTTCGAGTTCTAGTAAGGCTGGTGATCCTAAGGGGAATTTTGCTTCAGTTAATCCTACGCCTTTTCCACGTAGTACTAGTTTCTCGGTGTCTGGTGCTTCTACTTCGAGTGTATCCCCTACGGTTTCAGCGTCTTTTAATGCATTCTTAAGTGGATCAGATAATATTGTTGCTTTAACATTGAATTCTAGCTGAGCTTCTGGTATTTCGGGCTCAGCTACCTCTATGTTCCTGAAGCGATATCTCTTGGTAGTAGCACTAAATATGGTGAAGGCTATTCTTTCCTCATCTATGTCTATATCTAGTTTATCACCCTTCTTAGCTCTTTTAATAACTTTGAACACATTTGCTATACTAACACCACCTACTACTTCATCCCCTTCAACATCGTACTCTATGAATGATGTTGAAGGTAGTATGAGGTCTATTAGGGCTACATGTGCTGGATCCATAGCCCTAATCCTGACATTTTCCTGAGTAACATGTATCGCTACTTCATCAACTATTTTTGCTAGGGACTCCATTATTGTGCGGAACGCTTTTGCGTCAGGATAAGCTACATGTGCTTTTGCCATCTTCTCACTCCCAATTTATACCCTAACACCTAGTACACTATAAGACTACGCCCCAATAGTAAGATTAGTAAGCAGTAAGGCTAAGATTACTAGTAGCGTTACATTGACGTATACTAATGGTTTAACGTTGTAAGCCTTAATTATAGGTTTTGGAGGATAGAGCTGTAACATTTCAGCAAGTTCTAAGATACGCATATTAGCTGTAACCATAGATGCTATAATCATTTTAGCAGTATAACGTAGAGACGATAAGCCTACCAACCTACCTCTATGTTTGGCTTTAACGGCAGCCATAGCTTCAGCAACATCTCTTAGAAGAGTCTTAAATACTATGAGAGTTGTACGCAGAATTAGATAATGCTTAGACCAAAACCTTAACCTTATGGCAAAGTAGTCCATGTCGTAAGGTTCAATGAGTACTACGAATAATACTAGTATAAGGGAAATCAATACAAAGTTTAATAAGCCGTAAAACCATTGCACTAGACTTACATGTGCTAATATAGCAGTTATACTATAACCAATAGAGAGCATCGTTATATACACTAGGGTTCCAAGTTTCTGTGCATGGTCTAAGAACATGTATACGAGTATAGCTATGACAAATGCTATAGACACCTTTAATTGAATAGGTGCAAGATATGCTATTAAAGCGAGCTCCAATGGTAGGATGAGTTTAAGTAATGGATGTGCTTGCTTTATGTTTTCTTTCAACAATTCTTCCACCATCTATATAATACAATTTGGATATAAGGCTAAGACAATGTGTAATTCTTTCATCATGACTGGCTACTATAACCAATCTACCATTGTCTGCGTATTCCTTTAAAGCTCTCACTATGGTATTTAAACTCCTATTATCTTGTCCTAAGCTTGGTTCATCAATAAGTATTATCTTAGAATTCCTCGCAAGTACTGCAGCTATGAGTACCCGCTTCATTTCTCCAACACTAATGTTCAAGGGGGACTCATGTAGTATTTCATAAATACCTAGCCTCTTAGCCCAATAAACTGCTTTATCCTTGCTATCTGATTGAAGTAATAGTTCTTCAAGTACAGTTGGCTCAGTTAGTTGATGAACGGGATCTTGTGCTACATAACCTATGTCTCTTCTATCAAAGAATGGAGAATAGGGCTTACGTCCTAAGACAACTATCTCGCCTTTTAATGGTCTAATTAGTCCAGCAATAGCTTTAAGTAATGTAGTTTTGCCACTACCATTAGGTCCTTGTATCAATACTATACCAGGCTCATTAATACGCATATTGATGTTCTTTAAAATGGATTTTCCATTGTATCCTAGGTAAACATCTTCAAAAAGTACCAGCATTTGCATTCACCTATAACTTCATGTACATTCTCTTTATCTACAACATGTATTTCACCATTAAGTAATACCATGGTGTTATCAACTACATCTAGTAATGGATTAATATTATGTTCAGCTATGATTAACGTTGATCTTCTCTTAACAATAGGTAGTATGTTTATTAGATCTAATTTAGCGGCATCATCTAGATCTCCTAAGGGTTCGTCTAGTAGTACTATTCTTGGTGGACCGATTAATGCACGAGCAAGTAATAATCTTCGCTTGTACCCTCCTGATAACCAATCAATTCTATAGTTGACGACGCTTTTCAACTCTAATAGCTCAATAACATCTTGTACGTCTACTTTTATGTCTATGTTATTTTCTTCTAAGAAGCGTTGTCTGCTTATAAGTTCATCTATAACATGTACGTGCATAAACGCATAATCTATACTTTGAGGTGCATAGCCTATCATGGATACAAGTTTGTTAAGATCTTCTTTATTAAGAGGATTTAATCCTACTACCCTTATCTCTCCGCTTACTTTAGCGTTATGAATCCAAGGTATTAATCCAGCTATTAGTTTCAATAAACTTGACTTACCGCTTCCTGATTCCCCCATGATTAAATTTACTGTTTTGTTAACTATTTCTAGGGATACCCTTCTAAGAGGGCTTTTGCCATTAGGATATGTTAATGTCACATTCCTTAACGTTATTGCTTTATCCAAGGTGCAGGCACACCTATTTTATAGAGTACAGTAAGAATAGCACATGCTATTACTATGAGGATTGTGCGCTCGATAGGGTAAATCCATGTTATAGCTGACCATATACTTCCAGGTATAGTGAATCCTGCTACTAATGGGAAGTACACTTGGGCTAGAATACTTCCGGCAATGTGGTCCACTAGTACCCCAGCTATACTAGCTGATATCAATAGTGTTAACCATGTACGCTTAAGTATTAGTAGCAATGTAGCTATAATAGCCCCTACAATGTGAAACCATGGATACAGTGGGAATTCTTCAAAGAATCTCATGCCACTAACGATTATGAATAACACTACTAATCCTAGATGTAATGTTAGATAGCCAATCAATCCTTTATACTTAAAGCGATAAACTAGCACTACAGCTATAGTAGCCATGATAAGAGGTAGAGGAGAGAAAGGTCCAAAGGTTCCTGGAGGAGGTATGATGGTTGAAAGTATTCCTGCTATGATAGCTGATATTATAGCTTCACGTGGCATAAGTAATACGCCAAGCAGTACAGGTACCATGGCACCTAATGTTATGCTTGCACCTTCTACTCCAACAACACTAAATGCAGGTATCATTGTGATAATTATAGCTAATGCAGTAAGTACAGCTATCCTAGCAATAGATAGGGCTTCTAAACTAGCACTAGAATACATTAAATATCACCTGCTAACCAGTTAACTTGTTCCCTACATGGAACCGCTAGCAGCAGAACTATTTAACCAGGTGAGTGGAATATAAAAGTAGCCATGTAATTCACTAGGAACTAGAAGTGTAACGTTACTACACAAGTATAACGTCAGGGTGCTCTTGCAATATGAGTAAACGTGAAGATTATGGTCTATGGACATTCCTATTACCATTACCAAGGAGTAAATCTAAGAGAGAACGATTACTTAAAACAATGTTCTCAACTGATACTGTTCTAGAAATTCTTAAATTATTCAATCTAGATACAATATTATGTCAAAAGGACATAGTTAACAAGTTAAGTATTCATTCAAATAAAACAGTTCTACGAGCATTAAAAGAGCTTGTTGAAACAGGTGTTTTGTTAGAGGAATACATTGAAAGCAAGACTCCTAGTGGTAGAAGGATTAAGCTTAAGTGCTATAGACTTAGCTTGCTAGGGAAATGGCTTTACATGTTAACGTCTAGTCCATCAACTATAGGCATTGATAGACTTAGAAAGGAATTACTCGAACTCTATACGTTGTTAGGTGAAAGTATAGCTAATAGCTATATTGAATTAAACATAGATCCTAACGAAGTAATTAAAAGTATGTTAAAGGGAGCAATTACGGCTTTACTAAAATCATCACCTAGCCACGTGGTTGCTGATATAGTGGTTATAGGGTCAATAGCTATGGACTACCATGTAGAGTTGGCGAAGGATTTCTACAACCCTATAACTATGGAACCTGGTGGTAGTGGAGCCAACATAGCATCAATGATTAGTAGACTTGGCTTAACAACAAAGCTCGTTTCAAGTATAGGATTAGATTACGAGGGTTTTCTATCAATTCTATCGCTATACAACAATGATATTGATCTATCAAACATAGTAGTTTATGACGATAAATCAACGATTAAGGTGTTAATAATTCATAGAGGAATAGATGTAGAGTTAAAGAAGCTTGTTGGAAGACAAGTAGCAATAGCCCCTGAAAGCACACTGATAGAATGGGATAAAGTTAATGGTAAAATATATTATGCAGGGGATACTTATGTAGAAAATGCATTGAGAATAGGCATAAAAGCGTTAAATGAAGATAAGTTGTTCGTTTACAATCCATTACGTGAGATAATAGAATATTCGCCTAAAAACGTTGTTAGGATTATAGTAGAATGTAAGCCACTATTAATACTGAATGAAGAAGCCTTGGCCTCTCTCTTAAGGAATACCGGTTTAGGTCCAAGAGATATAGTTAATTTAGGTGTAAGAGCTTTAGTAGTTACAAAAGGGTCTAGAGGGTTGACACTTTATTCACGGAG
The DNA here is from genome assembly GCA_964448055.1 of uncultured Desulfurococcales archaeon. Lineage (GTDB taxonomy): Archaea > Thermoproteota > Thermoprotei_A > Sulfolobales > WANQ01 > WANQ01. The sequence goes on from CAYUVB010000008.1 coordinate 13,294, forward strand.
TAGTATAATAGACTATAAACCACTTGAAGTTAAAGTCATAGATCCTACAGGGGCAGGTGATGTACTTGTTTCCTACATGTTATGGAGAATACATAGGGGTGATAACATAGTGAATGCGTTAAGGTGGGGTGCAGCTGCTAGTTCATTGGCGGTGACTAGGATAGGAGCAAGATATTTGCCTAAGCCTGAAGTTGTTGAGGAAAAATTAGATAGAGTAGAGGTTATATCGAGGAAATAAATATGTATAGAGGTAAGTCTAGGTTAAGTGATTGTATAACTAAATGTGGAGAGGAATTTGACAATTACTATGACTGTCTAATAGATTGTATGGATCTACAAGAATATGATGACTTACAACCCTATCCACGTAAGGGGCTTGATGAAAAATATTGTTTTAAGAAATGTTATCGGGAATGCAAGTGTATTGATTGTGAATGTGTGCATGAGTGTCTTCAGGAGTGTTTAGCTTAATGGTTCTAATCAGTTACTCTACCCTTCATCATATACTAATAATGGTCAGAGCCGCTTGAGTTCATCATTCACTATATCACTAAAGTATTGTTAGGACTATAAAACAATACGGACAATGCGAGGATTTACCTGATCGCTTCAATGAATTTTATTAGATCTTCTAGTTTACAATGCTTACCGTCTACACGTGTTATGTAGCATGCTGCTAGAATATTTGCTAATACCAATTGCTCCTTGGCATTCAAGTCTAGAAGTAAGCCTGCAATTATACCGGCATTCCAGGTATCACCTGCTCCTGTAACCCTTATAGGCTTGATTTCCAGTGTTTTGACAACTATGTCGTCAGGGAAGGCAGCTACGAGGCTAGGGGTATGTACGTATAATCTACGTACATTAATCATGTTATATAGGTATCTTGCTGCATGTAGAGGGTCATTAGCGCTATATCCAAGTTTACTAGCATAGAATATTACTTCGTTTTCATTAAGACTTAGGTAATCTACTACACCATTCATAAGCATTCTCAATAATTCGTTAACCCTATTTATGTTAGCTACTCGAGGGTCACCAGTATCAAGAAGTAATGGTCTGCTTGTTAACTCCCTCAATTCTTTAATGAGATTATTTGAACATTCATTCAAGTTCCAATTGAATACTCCTATAATCTCTGACTGATCTATAACTCTTATGTCTTCGTCTGATAAAAGAGAGGTCTCAAAACATTTGAGACTACCTGGATCACTTAACATTATGTTTACTTTCCTGTTATTAAAGTAGAGTTCTAATGCTACGGTCTTACTTTCTCGTTCAGAGATCTTTACATGATCTAAGTTGACTGGTAGTCCATCCATAAAATACTCTAGCAGTGTTTTGCCAAGCCTGCTTGTAACCACTATTAAGTACACGTTTACGCCTAGAGATGCAAGTGCTGAGGCTGTGTTAGTAGCATTTCCTCCACGTACTATTTCCCCATGTACCGTTAGGTTACCTCCTCCACCTTGAGCTACCTTATTAAGTAGTTCACAAAACTCTTTTAACTCTTCATTTATTGCGACAATGTAGTCAATGAAGAAATCAGGCATTACAGTAACTCTATGCTTTACTAGATCCTTGAGCCTAGGAATAATTCTTGCAAGATCTTGATATTCCTTCATGTATTCACCCTGTATTCATGAGTGTGTATGGGTAAGCATAAAAATAACAATTCTTCGACTTAGTATTTAGGTTAAGTTAATTTGAATACTTACTGCTAAACGAGGCTGAAGAATCCTTGCCATTGATACTTGCTGGTCTAGGTACCAGTATAGATTATGTTAGCTTAAGAGTCCTAGATGAATTGGTACGTGCTGATATAGTTTTAATTGAACCTTATACTTCAATAGTTATTGGTTTAGGATACGATAGGCTTAAGAGAATGGTTTTAGGCGAATTAGCTTATGTTTCGAGAAAAGACCTCGAGGAAGATTATGAATGGATAATAGAAGAAGCAAAGCATAAGAGAGTGCTCATACTTGTTGCAGGTGATCCTCTTACAGCCACAACACATGTATCGTTGCTAATAGAGGCACGTAGGAAGGGTATTGAAGTTGAGGTTATTCCTGCTGTCTCCGGTGTTTACGCTTCTATGTCTTTATCATTTCTCCAAGTCTATCGTTTTGGTAAAATAGTTACTCTCACATATCCCGAGAAGGACTATAGGCCTCATAGTGTAATAGAAGTTATTAGGGAAAATCTTGAATTGAATCTACATACTCTTGTCTTGCTCGACATACGCTATGATGAAGGTAGAGCTATGAATCTAGGTGAAGCAGTGGATATATTGCTTGAGCTTGAAGAAGAATATTGTACTGAGAACAAGTGTAAGCCTCTTCTAGAAAGGGTTATAGGTGTAGGAATAGCTAGAGCGGCTACACGAGAGTCAATGATACAAGCAGACCTAATACCAAAACTCAAGAATTACCGCTATCCTCCTCCACCCCATAGTTTGATTATTGTTGCTAGACCTCATCCTGTGGAACTTGAAGCATTGATAGAACTAGCGAGCTTACCCCTGGACTCCGTTAAGGAATCACTTTACGCTAATGTACTAAAGTATACTAGCTATTCCTCCGAGCTTGGTAAACCTACAATGTAATATGATATTGCTGCAACAATGTCTTCAGCTAATATCACGCCAGCATATTTATCTTCTTCATCAACCACTATGATGTAGTCAACACCTAACTTAATCATTTCATCTACTACCTTACGTAAATTATCCTCTAATTTTACTATTGGCGTTCTACTCAATTTTATCAATGAGACAGGTATATTCAAGTCTCCTTGTTCTAATACGATCTTAAGACTATCTTGGTCTATCACACCTATAACATGATCTTCTTCATCTACTACTGGTATGATCCTTTGTTTACCTTTCATAAGTATTTCTAGCGCCCTACTGCAAGGCTCATTTACTTTAACTGCTTCATAGCTTGTATTGACTACATTCTCGACTTTAATATCAGCAGCATCTCTATGGGCTGATACGACCTCGAGAAGTGTCCTAAGACTAGCTAATCTAGGTTGAACTCTTCTGATAAGCTGTGCCTTATATAGACTCTCGTTTCCTGATAATTCACTAGCTATTATTGATGATACAAGTGCTGGTATGGCCAGTATGTAGCTTCCACTCATTTCAGCAACCATGATTGATGTTGCTAGAGGAGTCTTAGTTGCAGCACCAAATAGGCTAGCCATACCTATGTACGCGTAAACGTATGGGGGAAGTCTTGATAAGGGTGATGCTACTACAAGCCCGACGAGGTATCCTAGAAGTGATCCTATGAATATACTTGGGGCAAATAAACCTCCACTACCTCCACTACCTATTGAAAATGATGTACCAATAACCTTTAGTAATATTAAAAGTAGTAGCGTTGCTTCAAGACTCAATCCTAACATACTTAATTCTAATTCTCCTTTAACACTGCTTTCTATGAACTTGGCAATAAAGAGGTTACCTGTTCCTATTACTACTGGTACCGTAAATCCCAGTAATCCTAGTATTAAACCGCCTATGGCTGGTTTTGTCCATGTATATTCGCCTAATCTTATCCTTGCAAAGAAGCTATGTATTATCTCATAGAACTTTATGTAAAACAAAGCTGTAGCAGCTGAGATAAAGCCTAATAGAATATATGTCGCTAGTGCTTGGTATGTGAATAGTTTTCCTACATCAACTGGTATTTGAGGGAATATTCCTCTTATACCTATAATGTATGTTGAAAATGTGTAGGACGTTATGGATGATATAACTGCTGGTACAAGAGCTTCGGACTCTATATCACGTCTATAGAGTACTTCCACAGCGAATAATGCTGAGCCAATGGGGCTTCGAAATATTGCTGATAGCGAACCAGCCATACCGGCAATAATAGCTAGCCTTCTATCCTCAAATCCTAATCTAAAGGCTCTTGCAATTATAGATCCTACTCCAGCCCCAATTTGTATGCTAGGTCCCTGTACGCCGCCACTTCCACCAAAACCTATCAATATAGCTGATGCAATAGCCTTAACTAATGGTAAGCGCTTACTAAAAATGGCACCACGATGATAAGCCCTTATGGTAGCATTTGCTCCAGGCCCTTCGGCTACGGGCTCGAACCTATATACTATGAACCCGCTAATTAATGCACCAAGACCTATAATGAATACTAATAATATTCTATTATTACTCGTAATGGCTGCTAGGGATAAATCAGCTATTCCCCATATGATAGGATTATCTATTACCCCTAAAATCCATGCAGCAATGCCTGCAAAGAACACTAGTAGGAAGTAGAAGAATAATGCTATACATGAGGATATTATGCCTATTATTATGCCCAGTACAAGCCATTTTTCAACATATGCTAGACCGCGTATACGCTTACCTATAACATCATATAGTATTTCTCTAAGTTTTCTTGTTGGCTCTTGATCCACGTATACCCTTCCTAGTCGGGTAATAAGATGATTAGGGGTTAAAAATAGCAAGTAATCAAAAGCAGCTTCAGCGAAAAATATGGTCTTAAGGTATCTGTGCTTTGAGGAACTTTATACCAAGTTTATCTGCTAACTCCTTTTTGAGCCTTGACAAGTTTTCTAAAACCATTTGACGTGTTTTCTTGGTCCAGAAGGTGTACTTATTGCCTTCTATTTCAACTCTCTTAATAAGCAACGGTAGCCTTTGTTCATATGCTTCAACTTGTTTAATTATTTCAGGATTTTTAACCAAGTAGTCTTCAGCTTTATCTTTACCTAGTACAACGGGGTCGAATGAGACATCAACTACAATGACAGTAAAACCTTCAAGTTCTCTTAGATCTTCTACTCTTCTCATAGCAGACCATACAACCTTAGATGGAAGTATGAATAATTTGCCCTCCCTGTTAACACCTAACGCGTATTCAAGTAGAGACAGTGACTGCCCGCTCACCTAATCACCACCTCAAATTACAGTTTGTGATAACTCAAAAACATATATGGAATAAAAGTGTTGTAGAAGCAATACTATGGAGTAAGGTTAAAACTAAATAAATATCTCTAAGCGGTTACCGAGCGTGTGCGTGTAGGTAAAAGAGTAAAAGATATAACACGTGTGCTATGTGAGGTGTAGTACGGGTGGTATCATTATCCGAGGTACCTAGCTTAAAGGGACGATATAATCCCCTTAAAGTAGAGGAATGGGTACTTAACTTCTGGTCAAAGAATAAGATATACCTCAAGGTTAAAGAGAAAAGCTGGAACAATAGTAATGGTCCATTGTTCCGCTTTCTGGAGGGTCCACCTACAGCGAACGGTTTTATGCATGTAGGCCACGCTAGAGGTAGAAGTCTAAAAGATGTAAAGCTTCGCTACTATAGAATGAAAGGTTACCGTGTATGGGATCAAGCTGGATGGGATACTCAGGGATTACCGGTAGAACTAGAAGTTGAACGTAAACTAGGCTTCAAAACAAAGAAGGACATAGAAAGATACGGTGTAGAGAAATTCATTGAGGAGTGTCAAAAACTAGTAGACTACTATATAAGTCATTGGAGAAGAGCTAGCGAAAGACTAGGATTGTGGCTCGATTACGACCATGCGTATGAGACAAGGCATCCACAATACCTTGACACCACGTGGAGATTTCTCAAGACAATGTGGGATAAAGGATTATTGTATGAGGATCTTAGAGTGGTACCAGTTTGCCCACGATGTGAAACAGCTCTAAGTAGTCACGAGGTAGCTCAAGGATATAAGATGGTAAAAGACCCTAGCCTCTACTTTAAGATACCGTTAGTAGACGAAGAAAATACATACATGGTTGCATGGACTACAACACCCTGGACAATAATAGCTAATGAAGCTTTGGCGGTTCATCCACAAGAATTCTACGTCAAGATAAAGGTAGGAGACGAGTATTGGATAATGGCTGAAAAAAGGTATAAGGAAGTATTAAAGGAAGCTGGAATAGAGAACTACGAAGTCATAGATAGGTTCCCTGGAGAAAAGCTCCTAGGCAGAAAGTACATTCATCCTCTTCTAGATGAAGTACCAGCTCATAAAGAGCACAATGGGAGATTTGAGCACTCAGTGGTAACGGCTGATTGGGTTAGTATGGAAGAAGGTACTGGCATAGTACACATAGCACCAGCACATGGACCTGAGGACTTCGAGCTAAGTAAGCAGTATGGTATAAGGGTCTTTAAACCCATAAGGAAGAATGGATTCTTTACTGAGGAGGCAGGAAAATACAATGGACTATGGTTTAAGGCTGCTAATCCCCATGTAATAGAAGACTTGAAGAAAAAGAACCTTGTAGTACATGCTGGTGAGATAGAGCACGAATATCCACATTGTTGGAGATGTGATACACCGCTCATGTACTATGCTGATAGACAGTGGTTCATAAAGATAGAACCGATAAAGAAGTTAATGCTTGATGAAAACAGTAGGGTTAGATGGAGTCCTGAGTGGGCTAGTAAGAGATTCCAAGACTGGATAGAGAATGCACGTGATTGGTGTATAAGTCGTGAAAGATATTGGGGTACTCCATTACCAGTATGGACTTGTAAGAACTGTGGACATCGTATAGCATTTGGTAGTTTAGAGGAAGTAAAGAAGTATGCACTCAACCCAGAAGAAGTTAAAGACCACCATAGACCATGGATTGATCGTGTAAAAGTAAAATGTCCTAAATGCGGAGGAGTTATGGAACGTGAACCATTTGTAGTAGATGTATGGATGGATAGTGGTGTAGCTCATACAGCATCGCTAAACCAGTATGGATGGAATAAACTATTCAACCAATTATTCCCCTATGACTGGATAACAGAAGCAGTAGATCAGACACGTGGATGGTTCTACACGTTAATGTTCACAAGTGTAGCATGGCATGGAGTACGACCATATAAGGCTGTGTTGAACCAAGGACTCGTACTAGACAAGTATGGTAAAAAGATGAGTAAGAGCCGTGGAAACGTTATATGGGCATTAGAATTCATAGAGAAGTATGGAGCAGACCCATTTAGACTATACCTAGTATCCAAGAGCGCCCCATGGGACAACATAAACTTCGACCCAGATGAGGTAATGGAGGTTAAGCGACAACTAGACATACTATGGAATAGCGTTAACTTTGCGCTAACATACATGGAACTAGATAAATGGAAACCAGATAAGTTAGAGGAAGATCTACAGCACCTAGAACCCGAAGACAAATGGATAATATACGAACTATACTTAACATTAAAGGCTGTAGAAGATGCAGTAGAAAATGATAACCCCCACAAAGGAGGTAGAGCATTACTAGAGTTTATAGTAGAAAAACTAAGCCATAGATATATAACATTGATAAGACCAAGAGTATGGATAGAGGAAGATAAACCAGAGAAGAGAGCTGCATATGCAACGCTCTACATGGTTATAGACAAACTACTTAAGGCGTTGGCGCCCTATGCCCCATTCATATCAGAATACCTATACCAGGCATTCATAAAGAGGCTATCACCTAAGGCTAAGGAGAGCATACACCTAGAAGAATGGCCCACAATAGATGAGAAACTATTAGATGAACGTATGTGGAATAATGTATCAAGACTACTTGAGGTAGCAGAACAAGTCTTGGCGGTAAGATCAAAGGTTGGCATAAAAAGACGTTGGCCTCTGCGAAGAGTAGTAATTGTTGCGTCTGAAGAGCTTGTAGAAGAGCTAACTAAGGCATTAAAGGTAGTAAAGATATATGCCAATGTTAAACAAGTAGAAGTAACTTCTAAGTCCATAGATATTGAGGGGTTAGAAGAAGTAGTTGCAGGTGAACTAAAAGTATATGTTGATGCTAGAATAGACGAGGAGGTATTGTTGGAAGGTCTAGCACGCGAAATAGTACGTAGAGTACAAGTTATGAGGAGAGACCTAAATCTACCACTAGACGCAATAGTAGAGAAGGTACAAATACATACCACTGATAAAGACATCATAAGAGCTATAGAAAAGCATAGAAACTACATCCTTGGCGAGGTCCGTGCAAAGATTATAGAGTTAGTAGATAGACCACCAAGTGATGCAAGAAGGTGGAATATAGAAGGAAGAGATACATGGATAAAAGTAGTAGTTTAACGTAGGTACTTAGCCATATATGGTGAACCGACTGGTCTATGATACCCTTTCATTCTATAATACTCTCTAACACCTATACCACTTAAGACAAGTATTTTGCGTGCATCAAACCATTCAACACTTATACGTTCAGCTTCTTCAAGTAACCTACTACCCCATCCACGATGCTGCCATTCAAATACGGGTTTGCCTCCGATAGGCACTTCTGGGCCGTATACATGGAGTTCACGTATAATTGTTGTCTTCGAATCTATTTCAGGTCTATGTGCTTTTTCAGAAGGATACCTTAGCCTAAGGAAGCCTACGATAATATCTGCTATGGGGTCCTCAACCGCTAGAAATACTTCTACACCACCACTTGCTTCATAAACAGTCTTTGTTATTGTTAATCTTTTCGGATCAGGCTCAATTCCTTCCTTAAGCAATTTTATGCCAACTTCACGGTATCTTATCTCACGTATGGGTATACCTTTCTCTTTACACCTCTTTTCTACTAGTTCACGTAGGTTACCTTTCTTTGGCCCAGCTTCTATGTACTTTGCAGGCATGTCACGCTGTACTCTCATTACGCGTACCCATTTGGGTATGTAACGATACATTTCACTAATTAGTTCAATTGCTTCTTCATCAGATAATGCATGGTACTTGCCTTGCTTCCACCATTCATATAATTTTGTACCTTTGACAACAAGTGTAGGATAAATCTTCAACATATCGGGCATAAAGTCTGGATTGCTAAAGACCTCTTTTATCATTTCTATGTCTCTATCCCAGTCGCTACCCGGTAGTCCAGGCATTATATGGTAGACTATCTTGAAGCCAGAGTCTTTAAGGATACGTGTGGCCTCAATGCTATCCTTTACTGTGTGGCCTCTTTCAACTTTCTCTAATACATCTTCATATATGCTTTGTATGCCCAGTTCCACACGGGTAGCGCCGTATTTTAACATCATATTAGCATGTTTTTCCTTAGCCCAGTCAGGTCTAGTCTCAATTGTAAGGCCTACACACCTAACTTTAGCAAACTCATTACGTAGTTGAGCGTCCTCAAGGCTTACAAACTCTTTAGGTGGTTCTGGATTGGGGTAACGGTTCATAGCTTCAAAAACCATTGTTATAAACCATTCTTGATAATCTATAGGCATGGCAAGAAATGTACCACCCATAACTATAAGCTCTACCTTATGGTAAGGATGACCATGTCTCTCATACATACGAAGGCGTACGTTTACTTGACGATAAGGGTGATAACCTACCCTAACAGCTCTCATGAGTGCAGGTTCTTCGCCGTAATAGCTTTGAGGAGTACCACAATCTGGGCCACCAGGACAATAAGCACAACGTCCATGGGGACAAGGATAAGGATGTGTCATAACAGCTACTATGGTTACACCACTAAGTGTACGTACGGGTTTTTTCCTACCAAGTACTGCACCCAACCACTCGGCCATGAGCAGAGGATTGAATTCCTCGCTTCTCTTAAGCTCTCTTACAGCTTCCATAGCCTTTATCCTGCCCTACTCTTACTACCTACTCTCTACGTGTTTTGTTTAGGTGGTTGAAAAGCCCTACTCTCCTCATACGAGGCTAAGCATAAATAACAGTACTCTGTAGAGCCTTGAACTGTACTAGAGCTCCTGAGGTGAAGAGGCGCACAAGAATCGTGGAGCCGAATACTATTAATATAGTATTGGGCTTTACTATACTAGTAATACTGTATGCATTATTAGTATTAGAGATAATGCATAGGACTGCTGCAGCATTACTTGCAGTTTCTATAGTCTTAATACTAGATACGTTCTTACGTTTTTCTGATTTTAATGAATTAGTTGAAGGAATAGATATGAATACAATACTACTGCTTATGTCAATGATGATGTTTGTAGGAATACTTAGTAGAACAGGTGCATTTAGCTATTTAGCTTCAATGATATTAATAAAATTCCATAACAAACCATTTCTGTTGATAACAATATTATCGAGTATAACAGCATTGGTATCGGCATTTATAGATAATGTTACAACAGTATTACTAATGACACCAATAGTCTTAGAGATAATGGAGAAGTTAAAAGTAGATCCAAGACCAATACTATTATCCATAGTCTTTGCATCAAATATAGGTGGAACAGCAACACTCATAGGCGATCCACCAAACATAATAATTGGTACAAGAGCCGGCTTAGGGTTCATGGACTTTATACGTAACCTAACACCAATAGTAGTAATAGACTTCTTTGCTTTCCTCATTTTAATAAAGGTGATGTTCTCAAAATGGATAAACCTATATGAGTCACGCGTACGTGTAATAAGGAATCTTCAACCAAGTAATAGAGTAGATAAATACTTACTACATAGAACATTAATTATACTCTCAGTAGTAATAGTATTATTCTTACTTGAAGACTTCTTAGAATACCCACCAGCTATTCCGCCACTAATAGGTATTGGAGTACTATTATTGCTGCTTAGAAATAGAATAAGAATAGAATCATTATTAGAAGATGTAGATTGGTCTACACTAGTGTTTTTCATAGCAATGTTCATCGTCATTAAAGGAGTTGAAGACCTCGGTGTAATGGAGTTTATTGCAAGAGAGATTTATAGTTTTTCAACGGATTACATGGTATTGATATTATTAATATTATGGGTATCAGCTATAGTTTCAGCTTTTGTAGATAATATACCATTTGTTATGGCCATGGTACCCGTTATAGCAGCTATGGCTAAGGCAGCAACTCTCAACCCTATACCATTGTATTGGGCTTTAAGTCTAGGGGGTTGTCTTGGAGGAAATGGTACACTTGTGGGTGCAAGTGCCAATGTTGTTGTAGCAGGTATAGCTGAAAGACATGGCTATACGATATCATTTAGGAGCTTTATAAGGTACGGTATGCCGGTCCTAATGTTAACGGTAGGATTAGCGTCAATATACCTGGTGCTCAGATATGTCATATTGGGGTAGAGGTGTCCCAAATTAGTAATCAGGTTTAAGAATATCTTAATAGGCGTTGTTAAGAGTGAACGAATAGTTGAGGCAACCAAGTATACATTACTATTATTTCCGAATGCAGTGTACCACATAGTTGCTGTGGCGCCAAAACTAAGGTCAAGAGTTAAACTTACATCACTTTACGATAAGACTATGAAAAGAATAGCAGAAGACGCTATAGCTATGGTCGAGATAATATTATTGCAAGAGAATGTTCTAGCAATAAGGAAAGTGTTATTAGAAGGTGATCCTGCTAAGAAAATACTAGAATATGCTGAAAATAACCCAATAGACCTATTAGTAATATCATCGGCTGTAAGTGCTACACCACCACCAGGAATAATAGGCTCAACTGCTAAGAAGATAATCTCTAAGTCAAGTAAACCAGTGTTAGTATATACACCGTTATCAACAACACCATCGGATAGCATAAGGAATATACTTTTAGTAGCAAATAAGCCATCGGAACGGGAAATCACCAAAATGCTAGATGTAGTGTCAACTATAGCTAAAGAATTCAATGCATATATATTTGCCTATACTATAGGGAACAAAGATATAGCTAGTGTGATTAAGAAAAGATTAGAAGATCTCCGACTTAGCCATAAAATAATGGAACCTACTAAAGAGAATAAAGAGAACATAGAGGCTGAGGTCTTAGAACTTACCCGAAACGTGGACTTGGTAATAATTAACAAGACTAAAGCTTTGGAAGAGAAAATACCAATACTAAAATACCATGTTTCATCTCTTTGTAAAAGTCTCGCGGGATTATCTGGGAGTCCAGTAATAATAGTATAACAACGCTAAAATCTGCTCACAGAAGTAGCCGTCATTCATCAATCAGAAGTAGAACATCAAGTTATACCTTTCACGCTGGAATATATAAGTTTTTACTGAACTCTAATAACTACAGACAAGTATTGTTAAAGAGAATGAGTTATGGGGGACAACTTAGGTTAGCTCACAGAATTACTTAGAACCTTAGTAATAATACATTAAGTTTAGCCTTGTATAACACCAGTTATTCTTGCAAGGTTTTCAGCAGCTTCTCTGGTAAGTCCTTTTTCACCTAGTATCGTATATCTAGGTCTAATCTTGTGAGCCAAGGTTAATGCTTTAATTATATCCTCATCCTTTACTCCTAACTCCTTAGCTGTTGTGGGCGCCCCTATTTTCTTTAGTACTCTTTTTATTTTTCGCCAATTCTTGCCGTGAAGGTACATCATCATTATCGTTCCTACGCCTACCTCTTCACCGTGAAGTGCAGGATAATTGGCTACTACATCTAGTGCATGGGCAAAGAGGTGTTCTGATCCACTAGCAGGTCTTGTGGAACCAGCTATACCCATAGCAATACCACTACTAATTAGAGCTTCCACAAGGGCTCTTACAGCTTCTGGCGGTATCGTCTTAGAGGAAAACCATTCACTATATTTAACGACGTGCTTAGCTGAAAGGAGGGCTAGCGATGCAGCATACTCTCCGTAATATTCACCTTTCAACTTATGTGCTAATCGCCAGTCAAGAACAGAAGTGAATTTTCCTATCAGGTCACCGCAACCCGCTATTATCAGCCTCCTTGGAGCTTTAGAAATAACCTCTATATCGGCTATAACTATACTCGGCATGACAGTTTTAATTGATGTAGGTTTATCTAATCCTTTAATTGATGCGAATGGTGATGCAATACCATCATGTGATGGAGCTGTAGGTATGCTTACTAGTTTGGCATTAAGATTATATGCAGTATACTTGGCTATGTCTATTGCTTTACCACCACCGACACCTATTACGATTTCCACATTATTGTTTTTGAATTCCTCTAAGACTCTCATGGCCTCATTTATACTAGCATTATTAACCATGACATGCCATACATTAAAGCCTTTATCAACTAGTACGTCTATTGCACGTTTAGCGTAAGTCTTGGTCATGCCGGAGCCAGATACTATCACAATGTTTTCTCCGAGACCTAATTCAACTATATGTTTAGCTATATGATCGAGTATTCCATAGCCTACTACTATCCTACGTGGAAGATCTATTACATGTACGTGATCCAACTGAAGATTACACCCTTAATCATACCTACAAGTAATCTATGTTTCCACTCAAAGTTAATATAAGTTGGTAACCTTTGTCTTAGCTATGATGTTTTCGCCTTGGCTTTCAATTAATCTTCTAACATTAATACTTGATACAGCTGTCGTAGCTCCTGGAGCTGTTACAGCTACAGCACCACTAGCTTGAGCAAACATCAATACTTTAGCGAGTTCGTTAACATTTAGCTCTGCTAATGGTTTTCCAGAAAGTTTTAAAGCAGAAAGAATTCCAGCACAATAAGCATCACCAGCACCTGTAGGATCTCTTAATTTCACTTTGAATGGAGGTTGTTCAATTAGTATCTTACCTTTGTATAATGCAATAACTCCTTTCTCACCACTTGTAACGCATAGAAGTATCGGTGTTCTATCCCTAAGTAATCCAAGAGACTTAACTACATCTTCCTCATTAGTAAGCATTCTAAGTTCTTCTGTATTTAAATGAATTATATCTGGTAAATTGAGTATACGGTCCAGTATCTTCACTGCTTTAGGCTCTGTGTACGCTATGTCGACTAACACTGTTGAACCAATGCTTTTGGCATGTGATAAAACTTTGTCTATTTGATCATCTAGTTTACGTGATGCACCGATAGATATGTATAAGTAGCGTGGCTTATACTTATGAATTAACCTGATAACATGCTCAGCGGATAAATGTTGATTAGCACCGCGATATATATGGAACCTTCTATCCTCTCCTCGGACAACAAGTATCATGTTTCTAGCAGTACCAACATTATCTATGGTTTCAGCAGCAACTATTATACCGTACTTTTTAAGCTCATGTTCAATGAGATGAGCAAAAACGTCTCTTCCTAACGCTCCACCTGCGACAACATTATGTATTATACCTAGTTTAACGAGATCAACAGATACGTTGGCTGCATGGCCACCTACATGTAGGTCTATTGGTCTTGTAACATACACTACTTCGCCTGGCTTAGCTATTCTTGGTAGGTCAACAGCTATTACATCAACAGTAAACGTACCTATGGTAAGTGCTTCAACCATAGCGTTCACGACCCTTTTTTAAGAAAAAAGAGTGCAGTGCAATATTAAAATAATATTACCGTATTGCTAGGCCTTCTCTACTCTTATCTTTTCGCCACTTCTGACCTTGGAGAATACAGTTGGGTCTCCAAGAACTTTACCAAGAACATTTACTGGACTTGCGGGACGTATTTCATCGGGACTACGACTAGCTGGTGTGGGGCCCCAGAAGATACATAGTGCGTTGCCGGGAGGCCAAAAGGCTATAGCGCCCTTCTCAACTGTTTCAACAGCGTTCTCCTCATCGGCCTCTACGGGTGTTGAGAAATATACTTCGTCTCCCCATCTATATGCTGTAGACTCTATCGGTA
>CAYUVB010000008.1:27945-44840 GCA_964448055.1 uncultured Desulfurococcales archaeon
AAAAAGTGGTATTCATGTTAGTATGTCTAAGTAGTTGAAGCATTCTCTTAGACCTTATGGTAGTAAAGAATTAATAGAGACGGATTCACCAATACTACTACAGAAAGTAGTGGAATATTAAGTAAGAGAATACGTTTGGGTGTGTAACTTATGAGAAAACTCAGTTCTGCTATAAGTCCGCAAGCACTAGCAGTAATTCTCTTCATAATAGGACTAGTATTAGGTATTGCTATAGGCTATGTAGCTAAACCAACAGCTCCAGCTGAAGTACAAACTGTAACAACAACAGTTACAACTACAGTAGGGGCTGGAGCAACAGCAACTGTTACTGAGACGTTAACAGAGACTATAACTAAGACTATTTCACAAGCAGCACCTGCTGGAGGAGTAATAACCATTAAGGCATGGGCATCTGGTTCACCTGTAGACACTACTAGAGTAGAGAACATTGTACGTGCAGCAGAATACCTGAACAACTTACTCAAGGCAGCAGGCATTGATGTGACAATTAAAGTTGAAACTCAGTTCTTCAGAGGAGACTACATGGACAAGCTAACAGCAGCATTTGCTGCAGGTGAGGCACCAGACATTATTGCCATGAAGAACCTACCACAACTAGTAGAAGGAGGCTATGTTATACCATTAGACGAATACATAGAAAAGTACAAGATGTGGCTAGATGACATGTATCCAGTACTATGGAATGCTGTTAAGTATAAGGGTCACATCTGGGCATTACCACAAGACACTGAGGCAAGACCACTATACTTCCGTAAAGATGTTCTAAGACAGCTAGGTTGGAGTGAAGAAGAAATCAACGCTTTACCGGAGAAGATAAGGAAGGGTGAGGTAACCCTACTAGATCTAATCAATGTAGCTAAAGAGGCTATGGATAAAGGACTCGTAGAATGGGGCTTCTATCATAGACCAAACTTCGGTGGAACACCATTCGTAATCCTTTACTACCAGTATGGCGGTATACTACAAGATCCAGAAACAGGTAAGCTAGTACTAGATAAGAACGCTATGTTAAAGATGTTAAAGCTCCTCTACAAGATGGCTCAAGAAGACAAGGTGCTACCAACAACTATGATCGGTACAGAATGGAGAAAGATTCACAGTGACTTCGTGAATGGTAGAGTACTATTCTGGTTCGGTGGTACATGGCACTGGGCTGAGTGGCAGAGAGTAGAGTACCATGAGAAGCTCGGTAAGCTACCAGAGAGTTATGAGTGGGAGAACTTGGGCTTCGCACTAGTACCAGCACCAGAACCAGGACTAAAGCCAATGACTCTATCAAGCCCATACCTATACTACGTCACAAGTCAGTCAAAGTACCCAGAAATAGCATTCATACTAATAATGCTAGCAACATCACCACCACTAGATGCTAAACACGCAGTAGACAGCGGACACCTACCAGTAAGAATGACCACAGTCGAGTACCCATACTACAAGCAATCCAAGTTCTTACACGATGTATCATACATGCTAGAATACACAAGCTTCGAGCCACTACACCTAGGATGGAGCACCTATAAGAGTGCATGGCTGGAAGCAATCACTAAAGTAGAGAAGGGCGAAGCTACACCAGAACAAGCACTAGAAGAAATGGTTAAAACTCTTCAAGCACAATTAGGCGATGAAATAATAATTAAAGGTTAAGTCGCAGCATTAATGATCTCCTAGGAGGTATCTACTTAGAATAAATATTTTTTACCTGCCCCTTCAACTTTAATTACATAGGCTAACTTTCCCAAGAGCATAGTATAAATGTCGTACAAGTATACCTGCCCTCTCCCATAGAGAGGTGTAGTAGCTCTTGGCAAAACTACCTATACCGTCTTCAAGAAAAATCGTGCCATGGCTGTTCTTGACGCCACTCTTCATAATGATAGCTTTTGCCTGGGTCGGGCCATTATTCCTAACAGTATACCTGGGCTTTACTGATCTACAATTAAAGAACTTTATAGCGTTCATTAAGGACTTCTTTACGCCAGAAGTACATCTGACGTTAAAGAATTTTGAGAAAATATTCTTTGCAGAAGACCCCTATATATCCGAGGTTGCTAAGATAACAGTAATGTATGTTGGTAGCGTACTAGCAATAAACGCCTTCTTCGCATTAATATTATCAATAGCTATAGCATATTTTGTTAAAAACGAGTTATTATCAATGTTTCTAAGAGTCTCATGGCTTTTACCAAGAATTACCCCCGGAATAATCTATGCCCTAATGTGGAACTGGTTTGTAAGCCCTGATGGAATGTTTGATACACTACTAAAACTAGCAGGAATACCAGAACAATGGCTTCCAAGTAACTGGTTACTAGATAAACCATACTCGCAGATACTAATGATAATAGTTAATGGTTATATTGGAGCCAGCTTCGGCATGATAGTCTACACTGCTGCGATAAAGTCCATACCACCAGACTTGATAAATGCAGCATTAGTTGATGGTGCCTCGGAGTTCCAAGTAGCAAAGAACATCATTATACCATTACTTAAATGGCCTATAATGTTCGTTACAGCATGGCAGACTCTTAGCCTTATGGCATCATATGATGTGATACTAATGGTATGGGGTGCAGCGCAAGGTGCTAGTCCATCAGAAGTTTTAGGTGTAACAAAGGTTGCTGGCGTCACAGTATGGGCTCTATACGCATATTCACAAGCATTCTCACAGTACCAGTACGGTTATGCAGCAGCAATATCACTCGTACTAGTAGTTATAGGTCTTGTACTAATAGTCTTCTACTTCAAGATATTCGGATTCCGTAGACTAATGGAGCCAAGTAGAGTAGAGGTGTAAAGTATGGCACGTGTATCCCAAGAAGAACTAGTTAAAAGGAGAAGACGCGCACTAATAAGAACCATAATAAAGTACATCATAGTTATCGTAGTAGCAGTAATACCATTAATACCTATATGGTTAATGTTCTTATGGTTAATTGCTCAGAGCTTTAGCTCTAGAGTAACGTTCGGTATTATTCCCCAAGGATTCACACTGGAGAACTGGAAGTTCCTGTGGTCGCCTTTCAAGATGGGGTTAAAAGAATATCCTAACATATGGCCTATAACTTTAAATACTCTATTCCTAGCACTAGGTGTAGCTGGTTTAGAAGTACTCATTAGCAGTATGGCTGGATACGCATTATCAAGAATGAACTTCCCTGGAAGAATAGGCTTGATGCAATTTATAATAGCATTGCACGCTTTCCCAAGTGTTATATTATTGATAGCATTATTCATTATATTAAACAAGATCGGGCTCTATGGTAAAGGATATATGACGTTAGTAGGAATAATACTGATTAAAGCAGGACTAGAAATACCCATGGCTTCATGGATAATCAAGGGCTTCTTTGATGCAATACCATGGGATCTTGAATGGGCAGCATTAGTTGATGGATGTACTCGTTGGAAAGTCTGGAGAAGCGTTATATTACCACTAGTACTGCCAGGAATAGGGGCGATATCAATATTTGCATTCCTCTCCGGATGGGCTGAGTTCCTATTAGTCTATACATATGTCGTAGGGGAGGAGTACTATACGCTACCAGTATTAATCTATTACTTGATAGGAGAACTGAAATTCGTGAACTGGGGTATGTTGGCAGCAGTAGGATTGTTCTTCACTATACCTACATTGATATTCTTCAGTACTACTCAGAAGCTGTTATTAAGAATATATGTAGGTGGTGTTAAGAGATGACCTCTTTTTCCTATTTCATGGGTAAACAAAATATACTCCCTACTCAAAGATTTACAACTAGGTAGGCTTACAGTGAGGTGATAATTAAATGGTAAAAGTCACGCTCGACAATGTAAGTAAGTTCTTCGGTAAAGTAAAAGCAGTAGTAGATCTTAACCTAGAGATAAAGGATGGCGAATTCGTAGCGCTACTAGGTCCTAGCGGTTGTGGCAAAACAACAACACTCCTTATGATTGCAGGTATATACAAGCCTTCAAAGGGTAGAATATTATTCGATGACGTAGATGTAACAGACTTACCTCCTAAGGATCGTAATATAGGAATGGTTTTCCAAAGCTACGCATTATATCCTCACATGACTGTTTATGATAACATAGCATTTCCGTTAAAATTAAAGAAAGCACCTAAAAATGAGATAGACAAGAAGGTTAAGGAGGTAGCTAAGTTATTACAGATAGATAATCTATTAAACCGTAAACCTGCACAATTAAGTGGTGGACAACAGCAGCGTGTAGCATTGGGTAGGGCATTGGTTAAAGAACCTGATGTATTATTGCTAGACGAGCCTCTAAGCAACCTTGACGCTAAGTTGAGGGTTTTAATGAGGGCTGAGATTAAGAGGCTTCAGAAGGAGTTGAAGATTACCACTATTTATGTTACTCATGACCAGGTAGAAGCAATGAGCATGGCAGACCGAGTAGCAGTCATGAGAGCTGGTAGGTTACAACAATATGCTGAGCCAGAAGTACTCTATAACAAACCCGTAAATATATTCGTAGCAGGGTTCATCGGTAATCCGCCCATGAACTTCATTGAGGGTAGTATAAAGGAAATAAGCGGTGAATACTACTTTGAGTCAGAGTACTTCAAACTAAAATTATCTAAAGAGCTAGGCGAACTAGTTGCATCAAAATCATCTGATGTAATCCTAGGAATTAGACCAGAGCATATCCAGGTAGCTTTCGAGAGTAAACCCAATGCCATAGATGCTACAGTATATGTTATAGAGCCCCTAGGAAGAGACATAGTAATAAATGTAAAGATAGGAGAAGCACTCTTGAAAATACTTGCAACACCAGGACTAAAGCTAGAACCAGGACAAAAAATCAAATTGATATTCCCTGAAGACAAAATACACTTCTTCGACAAATACACCGAAAAAGCAATAGTCTAAACGTTGGCGAAAAGTATTTTTAATCCACATCTACCCCCATAACCCCAACTTTGAACTGAGCCATCCGTTAAATCTATCTCATTCAGTATGTCTCATGACATAACCTATAATCATAGGTGTAAATCATACATGTTATTGTGAATATATGCTCGGCTGATAGATACTATTACAAACATTTATCTAATCATAGCAGTTCTAAATAATGGAAAACTAGGCTATAGGAGCTTATTGAGGAACTTGACCTATGGTGGCACGTAAATGAAGTAACTATATAATCTATCATGTACTTTTATATACTAAAACTAGTAACATCGTTCTATGGTTATAGAAATGAGTGAAGATCCTTTTGAGTGGCTTGAGAATCTTAATGATAAGCGTGTAATTCAATGGGCTTTAGAACATGATCGTAAAGCTAGGAGTTATGTTGCTGATATATCATCTAAACTTTATCCTCGATTAAAGAAGATATTGGAAAAACCTAATCCTATAATGGTTGTTGTTAGTCGTAGAGGATTGTACGTGCTCATTAGAGAGCGTGATTACTATAAGATAGACTTATTGAAACAGAATGGTGAAACAGAAACAATAGTTAAATCAAAGCATATTGGGAGGGATATAGTATTCAAGGCTATATATTCGTCTCTTGATGGAAGATATATTGCATTCTCATATTCTATTGGTGGATCAGATGAAGGTTTTGTGAAAATACTTGATACTGAGCAGAGGGAAGAAATTGAGACGTTATCTGGGAGAGTGGGCAACATAGTGTTTTTGGATGGAGATAAATTCTATTATACAAGATTTTATGCAAAAGAAAAAACCCCTGACGGAGTAGAACCACCAGCATCTAGGGTATTTCTTAGGGAGAACGACAATGAATCAATGGTTTTTGGTGAAGGCCTCCCATCATCTCATTTTATACATGTTGTCCCTACATGTAATGGGAAAGTATTAATCAGGGTTAGTTATGGATGGACTAAGAGTATGGTTTATGGAGGAGATATACGCGATCCAACAAGTTGGAGGAAAATATATGGAGGCGGTAATTATATCGTTGATCCTATAGGTTTTGCCCAAGGCTCCTTCTATGTAGCTTCATACGAAGATGATGGTTACGGAAAAATAGTATCAATAGGCCCGGCGGGTAGAGTTAGAATATTAGTAGACAGTATTCCCCAAGAACCACTACAAGATGCAACAATATTTCAAGACCATATAGTTAGTATATACCTGAGAAATGCGTCAGCTATAATGAGAATCTATGATCTCAATGGTGGTCTAGTTAAAGAAATCTACCCTAAAGATAAATCTACAATATCGTCTCTTTCATCTACATGTGACTGTATAGCATTCAAAATAGATACTTTTAGGGGCTCAAAGATAGCTAGTCTTTCACGAGAATATGATATACACATTGTTAAAAGCTTCCTCTTAGACATTAACATAGATGTTGATGAAAAATGGATAAACTCATTTGATGGCACACCTATCCATGTATTCATAGTTAAGAAGCATGGTGTTAAAAACTCTAATAGGGTACTAGTTTACGGCTATGGAGGTTTTGGAGTCCCAGTAACTCCAAGATTATTCCCTGAAGCAATACCATTCATAGAAGATGGAGGATTATTCGTAGTCACTAATATCAGAGGTGGAAGCGAATTTGGTGAAGAATGGCACAGAGCTGGTATGAGAGAGAATAAACAGAACGTATTCAACGATTTCGCAGCAGTATTGAAAACTTTCAGGGAGAAAGGTGCTAAGATTGCTGCGTGGGGAAGAAGTAATGGAGGCCTTCTCGTAGGTGCTATTGTTACGCAGTATCCGCAGTTACTTGATGTAGCCCTTATAGGCTATCCTGTACTTGATATGTTAAAGTTTCATAAACTATACATAGGTAGAGCTTGGATCCCAGAATATGGTGACCCAGATGATCCTAGAGACAAAGAGTTCTTAGCAAAGTATTCGCCATATCACAATATTAGACATGGTGTCCGTTATCCCAAGATATTAGTTTACACAGGACTATACGATGATAGAGTTCATCCAGCACATGCATTTAAATTCGTAGCAAAGATGCTTAAGGTAGGCGCTGAAATCTATCTTAGAGTTGAGAAAATTAGTGGGCATGCAGGGGCTACCCCAGAAGTTAAAGCAGCTGAAGCAGCTGATATAATGGCCTTTGTATATAAGGAGCTAGGTATCCAGTGTAACGAAGAACGAGCTTAGTACTATTACAAAAATTTGTAGATTTCTATGGCAAGTATCTTAGTAATCCCTTACTCCCTCCAAAGTTTACTTATTACCCTAGGATACACTACCTCAAGTTCATCTATACTCTCTATTAACTCGTTCTCATCTTCAACACCAGCTGTAATCACGACATACCCTTCCTCCGAAATGTCCGCTCTAAGGTACTTTGTACCATGGAGTAAGCGTTTTAATTCATACATAATCCTTAGAGTTTGATATCCTTCATCATATCTGAATAATGCTTCACTTTCAAGATGGTAGCCGTATTCCTCCTTGTACACTGTGAAAGCTATTCTAGCTGTTCCAGAATGCTTTGATGCAACAAAAATCCTTATTCCATCACTAAGAGGTGTACCAATACTATATCCTTTATCCATCAACTTCTTTGTAAGGACATTAAACTCATCTATAAAATTATGTTCTATTATAGTAGCTTTATCGCCATCTTCTACTACTTTAAGGAGATTTAATGGACCTACATACTCGCCTACATAGGCTACTGGAGTATATGGTTCATTTACACCATAGAATAAGCATAATGCTTTACCAGGAGGCCAATAGTATACTCCACCTCTACGTATACGATATACCTTGTATTTAGCTTGTAGCTCTATGGGTAAAGCGAAATATATTTCTTCCTTCCATACATTAAGTTTGGTATCAAATGGTAATTCTTTCTTAAGATCCTCTACTCCGTGTGCAATCTCAACTATAAATGACGAGTTCTTATCCTTATCGACTATTTCTATTAGGAGCATTTTAATCACAAGTATTATTAGAGTAGAATAACATGCTTAAAGTTTACTTCCATAGACCATTATTGTAGTGGTAGAACAAGGAAGCTTATAAGAGTGGGGTACAGCTGGTTATTTATCTTTACGTACATGAGCATAGAATAGTATAATATAAAAAGGATGGTTCTACATGATTAATCAGGGTAAAAGCCTTGTCTAAACCTTTAAGTGAGCGTTGGGGTAAACCTGTTCTTAATAAATGGGGTAAAAAGATATACCTAGATCAAATGACTATGAAAGAGCTTGAAGAAAGAGTTAAAGAGAATGACATAGTTTTCTTACCAGTAGGTTCAACGGAAGCTCACGGGCCCTTTGAGCCATTAGGCGAAGACACTATTATCGGGGTAAGTATTGCTGAAAGAGTATGTTATGAAACCGGATGTACAGTTACACTACCAATAGCCTATGGTAGTCATCCAAGCCACCATTACGGTATGCCTGGGACTATACCCGTAAGAGCTACAACTCTCATAGAATATGTAGCAGATGTAATTAAATGGTTATCAAATGCAGGGTTTAAGAAAATAATAGTATGGAATAGCCACGGACAAGAATACGTATTACCTATTGCTAAGGATATAGCAATAATTGAGAAAGAAGTCCATGCATTAATACTTGTTACAAGCTGGTGGAAATGGGTACAAGACTTGTTAAGAAAAGCTGGTACAGGTGAAGAAATAGCACCTGGAGTAAAACTTGAAACACCATTCGTTCATGCAGATGAAGTCGAAGCAAGCGTAACTTGGTATGTAGCGCCAGACCTAATAGACGAGGAGTTATTAAAGAAGGAAGGAGAATGGGGAGTAGTAAGAGTCATCCCAGGCAAATGGGTTAATGCAGCAGGAAATGTATTCCCCGACAAACCATTTAATTGGTATGATGTAAGTCACCTACCAGAATTCTACTACTACAAGAAAGGCTTTGTAGGATGGCCTAAGCTAGCTGATCCAAAGAAAGGAGAAGTACTAGTAAACAAGGTTATAGAGAGAGTAATAGAATTCGTGAATTGGCTAAAAGAAAACTACCCACCTGGAACAGTACCAAGAACATGGATTAACTGGGAAGACCTATTCTACAACAAACCTAAGGAGTACGTTGAACCAAAAGGCTAGACGTAATGCTATATTCAATCAGACAAACAATGTAAATGTTGATTCATCACTTTTTTCATCACACCCCATACATTTGCTTACCATGTACATGTAGAGGTCCAGTTAATGCCTAGGTTAAAATTATCAGCAGTACATGCACTTGCAAAGGGCGTGGAATTCTATGTTGTAATTAAGGCTCCATTAGAAGAAGTCCTAGTGAAGCTCCAAAGCTATGGTTATGATGGTGTAGAATATAATATTTCCAATCCAAATGAAGTAGATGTAAGTGAGTTGAAGAGGAAGACTAAAAGCTATGGATTGGAGGTTTCAGCTATATCCACGGGTTTATCATATCTCAGATACGGGTATAGCCTATCAAATCTCGACACCAATGCCAGGAGTAAAGCTATAGAATTCTTTAAGAAATACATTGAGGTTGCAGAAAAACTAGAAGCATACAAGGTTGTAATAGGATTAGCTAGAGGTAAATGTGAAGACAACTGCAGTAATGCTTTAAGGAGACTAGGAGAATCACTAAAGGTACTTGACAAGTATGCTGGAGAACACAGTGTTATCCTGGTTTTCGAGCCGCTTAATAGGTATGAAACAGATCTGGTCAACAGATTGGATGATGCTATAAAACTGGTAAGTAGGTACGAGAACATAAAGATACTATTTGATACATTCCATATGATGCTTGAGGAAAAAGACGTCTATGATGCTATACTTAGAGCAGGGAACAGTATAGGGCATTTTCACGTAGCTGATAGTAATAGACTTGCTCCCGGTATGGGAATGCTTGATTGGGAGAAAATAATCTACAGACTACTACGTACTGGCTATACAGGCTATGTAAGCGTGGAATCAAGAATAGAGCCAGATCTAGATACAATGCTACGTATTAGTGCTAAAACGCTAAAACCACTCCTAATGTAGCTATTATGGAAAAATTAAAATTATAAATTAGATAAAACCATTTACTCGTAAAAACACTCTTTAGGAGATGAGATACATGTTCTATACTACAATAGAGAAGAAGAATATCGAGATAATATCCAAGTTCCCGTACAAAGTTGGAATAGTAGTGTTTATGGCGTTTCCCGAGCTATCGAAATCTGATGAAGGTGCAGCTGAAAAGATAAAAATACTAGTAGACGACAAGTTCTTCGACTTACTAGAACTT
The DNA here is from genome assembly GCA_964448055.1 of uncultured Desulfurococcales archaeon. GTDB lineage: Archaea > Thermoproteota > Thermoprotei_A > Sulfolobales > WANQ01 > WANQ01. Next base: position 38,156 of record CAYUVB010000008.1, read on the forward strand.
CCATGGATAAATGATACTGAGTGGAATAAGCTAAAAGAATACGTTGAGAAAACTGGTAGAAGAATAGACTTCTCCATGGGTCTACAGTTACAAGTACTTGTACAAAAGTATAATCCAAGCGCTGTAAACGAGGAAGAGAGAAAGAAGGCTGAAGAAGTACTAGTCAAGGGCGTTGAGGTAGCTGGCAAACGTGGGATGAAGGCTGTAGCATTATGTTCAGGTCCCTACGTTGAGGCTGAAAAGGACAAGGCTGTCCAAGCATTCATTAAAACCGTTAGTGCTATGGCTAAGAAAGCACTAGAATACAATATACCAATATTCGTTGAAACCTTTGATTACCAATGGGACAAGAAGAGGCTGCTAGGTCCAATAGACTTCTCAGCAAAAGTAGTAGAAGAAATAAGAGCTAGTTATAAGAACGTGTATTTAATGTGGGATCTAAGTCATGGTCCACTTCTTGGCGAGAAACCGGAAGACATTAAGCCATACGCTGACTTGCTAGGTCATATACATATAGGGTGCGCTAAGAAAGTAGGTGATAAACTATATGATTGGCATCCAGGCTTCTACCGTCCTGGAGCACTAAATACTGAGAAAGATGTAGCTAAGCTACTAGAGGTATTACATGACATAAAGTATCGTGGAGCAGTAAGCTTTGAAGTAAAACCTGAAGAAGGCCAACATCCATTAGAAGTGGTTAATGCAGCAAAAGGAGTACTTATAAGAGCTTACGAGATATTCCTTGAGTCGAGACTCTAGAGTACAAGTAAGTTGCTTCACTTTCCCAATCATTTTTTTAATAATTCAACATACGTTGTTGGTGTTCATGGTGTGTAGGTTATGAGGAAATATTTAGGGCTAATCCCCCACCCAGCTATAGGAGTTAGACTCCCCGATATCGTTATACCACCAGTCCTTAAAGCATTTAAAACCCGAGATGTAGCTGGCACACTAATGCTCTCATACCATAGAGAAACAGCTCCATCGAAAATAATAACTAGTGGTAAAGAAATTCTACGTGGACATACGGGAACATCGATATCAGAGTATATCTCAAAAGCAACAAGTTACGCAGATTACTATGGAGTTGTTGTAGAAGTTGAAGCTGATCATGTATCATTAATGGCCTCACCCGAAAGAGCTATAAAGCGAATAGCTGGTGGAGGCTTTGAGTATGGTCTAACAGAGGAAGAAATAAGGGATTCTCTAAGATACATTGAGGAAGAATTCAAGGAGGTAAAAGAAGCTGGTGGTGTAGACTTTGTAACAATAGATACATGTGAGCTCATAGACTTAAGAATAGATGAAATGGATAAGGAACAAATACTAAGCTTGTATGAAGATAGGATAGAATCTGATATTAGGAGAGAACTAGAAAAACGATACGTTGATAGGAAATTCTACTTCATATCGGATTCCGGCAACATATATGTATTAAAATATAGCAAGTTAGATGTTGCCCGCTTAACTTTGAAGTACCTTGAGAGCATACGCTATGTTAAGAAAGTGTATGATATAATTAAAAAGTATCTTGATAGACACGAATTTGGTGTTGAAGTAGCATTAGACGAGGTACCGGTTGAAACAAGCCCCAAAGACTTATTCTTCTATGTTAGCGAATTAGCTAATACTGGTGTAAAAGTAGACTATATCGCACCCAATGTAGGCTTTAAAAAACGTGAAGACTATGATGGAGATTTAGGTGAACTAGCAGATAAAATTGATAGATTACATACAATAGCACAAAGTCTAGGTACTCTTCTATCATTCCACTCCGGTAGTGGAGCTCATCCATATAGTGATAAGGGCTATGGTGTATGGGAGACTATAAGGTCAATTACTAACGGTATGATAAAGTATAAGGTTTCAGGAGTTTTCATACAACTACTTCTAGAAGTAATGAGTAAATTCCCGCAAGGATCAGAGCCCAGAAAACTTTACGAAGAAATATTTGACATAGTACTAGAACATGTCAAGAAATATGTTAAAGAGAAAACAGGCTTATACTCACCCCATCTTGAAGAAATGCTAGAAAACTACTATAAAGAGATACAAGTGAATCCAAATAGAAAGAAAGATCCTAGAGTAGACTTCTTCCGGCACTACTTCTTCATATTCCAAGCAGTAGTAGATGAAAAAGGTAAAAGATACTTAAAGGAGAGAATATTAGACCTTTACTCAAGAGATAAAGAACTTAGAGAAACATATACTCGTGAGGCATACGAGCTAACACTACGAATAATAGATAAATTAGGATTTGATGGAAACATTGTATACTATCGCCTAATAGAAACCTAGATCAGTATTGATGGAAACACGTTTTTCCTCTAAAACCAAACATCATGATAGGAATAGAGATATATGAAGGTGTAGATATAGTTTGCCTAAGATCGGCATAGGAGTTGTAGGTTTAGGACGTATAGGCAGGCTTCATGCAGAGATAATAAAGTATAAAATAGAAAATGCAGAACTAGTAGCAGTATCAGATGTAGTAGAAGAACTCGCTAAAAGTGTTGGTGAGAAACTAAAAGTGAAATGGTATACTAATTACGATAAGATGCTACAAGATGAAAAAGTAGATGCAGTCGTTATAAGTGTTCCAACATTCTTACATAAGGATATGATAATAAAAGCAGTGGAACAAGGCAAACATGTTTTCGTAGAGAAACCGATGACTGTAACAGTAGATGAAGCAAAAGAAGTTGTAAAAGCCGTTAGGAAACATAATGTTAAACTTCAAGTAGGCTTCAATAGAAGATTCGATTATGCTTATCGTAACGCTAAGAAATACATAGAAGAAGGTAAGCTTGGAAAACCTATTGCATATATAGCGGTAGCAAGAGATCCAGGAGCACCACCAAGTTGGGCAGCTGATCCTAGGAAAAGTGGCGGGATATTCTTAGATATGCTTTCACATGACTTTGATATGGCTAGATATTTGCTTAATGCAGAAATAGTGGAAGTATACGTTGTTGGAGGGAACTATATATACGACGAACTAAAAGTCAAGGGAGATCTTGATGCAGTAAGCATAGCGTTCAAGTTCTCTAATGGGGCTCAAGGCCTTATACATGGTACAAGGAAGTTCCCCTACGGGTATGAACTAAGAACAGAGATATATGGTTCCGAAGGAGTAGTATACATTGGAAGTAATATTGATAACATGTTAGCACTTGGAACAAAACAAGGTCTAACATACTTTGGTGCACCATGGTTTGAGAAAAGATTCTACGATGCTTATATTGAAGAGCTTAAAGCCTTCGTGAACTCGATAATAGAAGATAAAGAACCGCCAGTAACGGTAATCGATGGTTTAAGAACAGTACAAATAGCAGAGGCTTGCTGGGAATCCTATAAGAAAGGAAAGAGTGTTAAAGTAAAGCTAGATTAATCAAATCCTCATTTTACTCTAAATTAGATCTTAAAAATCATAATATTTTTTATCTACTTCGCCATACACATATTTGGTATTAGACTTCTAGTATCTAATGGGCTCATCTAACTCCATTCCAGTGTTTTTGACATGTTTATTACAAGAATTTCTGCTTGATTTATTTATTCTAATTAGTACAATTATGTCAAAAGTTTTTATACTAAAGCATTTCATAATATAAGCTGGTGTGTAGATTATGGGTTCTAAGCATCTTCTTAGAAAAGCTTTATCCACTACTGCTTGGGCTGCCATAGCAGTAATTCTATTAATTATTGGTATAGTTGCAGGATATTTCGCTGGTATGGGTGCTACAGCTCCTCAAACGGTTACCGTTACTGAAACGGTAACACAAACCGGAGCTGCACCGCCTACAACTGTAACTGTTACTACAACTGTTACTGCACCTGCTGAGAAGGCACCTGAATTTACGTTCTACTACATATCTCATGGTGGACCAGCTGATCCATGGTGGGCACCCGTAATTAAGGGTGCTGAGTTAGCAGGAAAACTTCTAGGAGTAAAAGTAATCTACCAAGGACCAGAAAAGTTCTCGATTAAATGGCTAGTTGATGCTTTAGAGAGTGCAGCAGCTGCTAATCCTGATGGGATAATTATAACAATCACAGACTACAAAGCATTAGATGAACCTTTAAGAAAAGTTATACAGCAAGGCATACCAGTAATAGCAGTAAACGTCTATGATCCAAGACCAGCCGATGAGAGAATACCATACTTATCATATGTCGGCCAAGACGAGTATCAAGCTGGTTACAAGCTAGCAAAGTATGTCATTAAGTGGTTCCAGCAAAAGTATGGTAGATTACCAAAACTAGCCTTCATAGGCATACACGAAGTAGGACACATAGGACTAGAACTTAGAGCCAAGGGTATCCAGGACGCGTTCAAAGAAGCTGGTGCAGCCTATGTCCCAGAGAAACTAGACATAACAACTGATACAACAAAAGCCTATGAAATAATGAAGTCTTACATCGAGGCACACCCTGACGTAGAAGTAATATTCACATTAGGGCCATTAGGAGCCCATCCAGCAATGCAGCTTATCGAGGACCTAGGCCTTAAAGGCAAAGTATATGTTGCAACAGTTGATGTCGATGACAAGATACTAGAGGGTATACAGAAGGACTTGGTAATTGCTGCAGTAAGCCAGCAGCCATTCGCTCAAGGATTCCTACCAGTAGTGTTCATGTATCTATACGTGAAGTACGGTATTATGCCACCAGAACAAATACCAACAGGACCAACCATAATCGATAAGAACTTGTTAAGCTTAGTTGAGAAACAAATAGAGACAACTGGTGGAGCCTAAAATAGTCCTGGTGATGCTGTATTCAACCAACTATTTTACATATAATATTTTTTAGCATATACCCATATACCTTTCAATACTAAAACAAACCATTAATCTTAGCTTGAAGATAACATGCTAATTATCATGCAAATAGGTTTTATTTGTAAGAAGTGAGGGTGGAATGTATTGGCTAAAAGTAAAGTTAGGTTAATGATAACGAGATATATGGAGCTTGGAGTAATAATATCAATTATAGGCATGGCAGTGGTTTTCTCATATCTTAACCCAAGATTTCTATCAGTATCAGCACTCAGCAGCATGGTATCATTAGCCGCAGAATTAGGTATTATGGCCATCGGGGTATCTTTCCTAATGATTTCGGGTGAATTCGATTTATCTGTGGGATCAGTTTTTGCGGCAGCATCCATCTTGGCAGCATGGTTACTAAATATGGGTATACCGTTCATAGTAGCATTTATTGCAGCCTTAGGTCTTGCTGCGTGTGTAGGTTTAGCTAACGCTTTAATAACAATTAAGGGCAAGATACCATCGTTTATCACTACGCTTGGCATGATGTGGTTTATCCGTGGAGTGTTATTAGCATCAACTAAGGGTTTCCCGGTTCGTCTCGAAGTAAATGTACCAGAAATGTCTGTACTATCTGCGCCAGTACTATATGATCTAAGGATATCGGGGCTGTGGTTCCTAATATTGGCGGCTATATTTCACTTCATACTGACATCAACACCTTATGGTAACTGGGTTCAAGCGGTTGGCGGTGCCCCAGAAACAGCGCGGGCCCTCGGTATAAACGTTGCTAAAGTTAAAACAATAAACTTCGTACTAAGCAGCGTAATGGCAGCACTTGCGGGGCTAATAGCATTATCAAGATTTAAAGTAGTTGAACCAGTAGCTGGTATGGGGCTGGAGCTAGAAGCAATAGCATCCTCAGTAATAGGTGGTTGTTCTTTAGCAGGTGGTGTTGGTACTGTTGCTGGTGCTTCATTAGGAGCATTCCTTATAGGTGAGATAAGAGTAGGATTAATCATGGCAGGCGCTCCAGCTTATTGGTACATAGGATTCGTTGGAGTATTACTAATAGTTGCAGGCATAATTAACTTGAGGTTGAGTAGACGTGAGTAAGCCTAGATATCTTCTTGAATTAAAGGGTATAGTCAAAAGATTTGGACCAATAATAGCACTAAACAATGTAGACTTCCATGTAGGTTATAGCGAAGTTGTAGGACTTGTAGGAGATAACGGAGCTGGTAAATCAACTCTAGCCAAAATAATAGTAGGCTACCATCAACCAGATGAAGGCAAAATAATCTTCGAAGGCCGTGAAGTACGTTTTCGTTCACCAGCTGATGCACGAAAGCTTGGAATAGAGATAGTTTATCAGGATATGGCGTTAGTACCATACATGAATGTCTATCGCAACTTATTCCTCAATAGAGAAGTTTACAAGAAAATAGGTTTCATAAAAGTACTTGATAAGAAGAAAATGAGAGAGCTTACGAAGAAACTGTTAGAGGATATTGGTATTAAGCGTAGAGACCCGGAAATGATTGTTGGCAAGATGTCCGGTGGTGAAAGACAATCAATAGCTATTGCTAGGGCAGTACACTTTGGTGCAAAATTAGTCATACTAGACGAGCCTACATCAGCTCTATCCATTAAGGAGAGCGAGAAAGTACTAGAATACGTATTAGATTTAAAGAAGAAAGGAATAAGCAGTATAGTAATATCTCACAATATATACCATGTCTACTCAGTAGCTGATAGAATAGTAGTATTGGATCACGGAGTAAAAGTATTGGATGTACCTAAGGATGTAGCTACCCCTGAGGAGATCATAGACGTTATAGCTCATAGACTTTCACCAGAGGAGATACAGAAAAGAGCAAGAGGCTAGTTCTTATCCTCTATTAGAAAATTATTTT
>CAYUVB010000009.1:0-15794 GCA_964448055.1 uncultured Desulfurococcales archaeon
CTATACCTTCTTCTCATTCTCTAACCACTTCTTATTAATGGTAGGTGGTTTGTCTATACTACCTTTGTTCATCTACCAGATGGTTCTTAGTCTAGGACCTGGAGGAGTTATTTACTACGCATATCTTATCAATATACTGGTTCTCATGCTATTAACAAATAATTTCTCTACGGCTATACATGACTATTTACAAGTCCTACTAATCTGCACGCTCAATGGCTATTTAATACCAGTATTCGTAGCGTTCGAATACATCTTGTTCAAGATGACGCTGAGAGGACGAGTAGGCTATAGGAAACTCTTGATGTATTGGTACCTAGGACCTATAATGTACCTTGCAATATTATCGCTGGAATTACCCCGATTAATCATATCGATAATTCAGACGCCAAGTTATCGAATCCCATCACAGTTAGGTATAATACCATTGATACTCTATTATGCAGTTCCAGGACCATTCATAGCCTTAGCAACACTACCGAAAATTCTATCCAAGATCCAAAACATAGAGAAACAGGAATGAAATTCAAGGCCACATGCTATTCTAAAGACCATACGAGAGGATAGGTTATTGGATACCTACAGTATCGAGTAGCTTATTATTAGCTTAGCAATGAGTTAAGCCGCTTTATGGAGATGGAGATCCTTAGTTATTCATGGTATTCATTGGAATAGAGCTGATATTACATACACGCTTGCAATAGTGGGGATGTTCTAGGAGTTAAGTGTATGAGATATGAGAAAAGAGCTAACTATGACGGTTATTCCCCTTGTGTTTTGGCTATCTTATAGGCTTTCTCTATTACTAGTTTTTCTAGTGTTTTTAGTGGTAGGTTTCCTTCTTCTAGTAGCATTTTGTGGAATAGCTTGTAGGTGAATTGTTTCCTGAGGATCTCTTTTACTTTTTCTCGTAGGGTTTTTATCTTTCGTTTACCGTAGTTGTAGCTTACCTGGTATCCAGGGTTCATGGTATATCTTAATGCCTCTGCGTATGCTCCATCTCTTGGGAGGTAGGCGTCTTTGACTAGTTTCTCTACTGCTTGTTCGAATGTTATCATGCCGGTGCTTAGTTCTACGTCAACGTATACTCTTACGGCTCTCCATAACGCGTCATGGTATACCTTTAACCTGTATTCTGGCGAGTTGTCTATTCCTAGTTCCAGTAGTAGCTCCTCACAATAGTGTGCCCATCCTTCTACGAACTCGTTTGCCGATATCAGTATCTTCCTTGTAGGATACGGGTTAAGTTTAGCATAGACTAGTTGTATGTGGTGCCCTGGATACGCCTCATGTATAACTGTATTCATTATATCGTATGTGTTGTGGTGTTTAAGCATCTCTTCATTAGTTGGTGGTGTTACTAGGAATATGCCAGTATAGTCCCAGCTAAAGACTTCTGGTGGAATATAGGCTGCAAATGGTAGTAGTGGTCTCATGAACTCTGGTGTCTCTATGATCTCTACCCTCTCCATTGGTGGTAGCTCTACTACTTCTTTTTCAATAATGAACTTCTTCAGTTTAGCTAAGGTTTCATGGTAGGATTTGAACAAGTCCTCTACTGAAGATACATGTCTTTCTTTGAGCTTCTCTAGTGCTTTCACTATACTAGTAGCATTCATCTTCTTTGCAGCTTCACTCATTAGTTTACGATACTTCCTTGCCTCCTCGTAGCCTTGTCTCCTCAGCTCTTCTATGCTTTCATCTATGAACCTAGCCTTCAAGAGTTTCTCGTATAGTTCTCTACCTATGGGTTTAAACCCGGGCTTAGCTTTTTCTCTAAGCTTAATTGTTTCGTTTAATGCTTTACTTAAGGCGTCATTTACCTTATCACATGCTTCTCCTAGCTCGCTAAACCCATGTTTCTCTCCAAAGCCTTTAACTATGTCTAGTAGCCCAGGGAGACCTTTAGCTGTCATCAACACGTAGTCTATCCATAAGCTATATGGTTCATCTACATTACGTAACGAGTCTTCTAATACTTTATCTAGCCCTCTTACACGACTATATAGTGCATTAAGCCTATGTTCTAATGGTAGATAATCCCTTATGAGTAAGGGGTATATGGACTCACCAACAACATCGAATCCCACAGGATACATTTTCCACGTAGGCCAATCACGTGTAAGTATAAGGGTTTCCTCAAGCCCACGTACAATTGGCTCATAGTCAACTCTACGATAACCCGTAAGCTTATCAGCCTCTATTTCTCGGAATCTTTCATAATACCATTCAATCCTCTTAATAGCATACTCTATTCTCTCACGGCTAAGGTCCGGTAACAATACATCATACTCATGTAGTCCTAGATAGGTACCAGTTAACGGGTTAAACTCTAGGTACTCATTCACAAACTTGTAGACAAGCTCTTCGAATAACTCGTCTTCACGTGAAACCATAACAGACACCACGACAACCAGAAGACCCTACACAAGAACATGTACTGTAGTGGGATACAGTCCACATAGGCTCTATGCTATCCCTCCAACTATATGTTGCGTTTATTATTCCTATCGGTGATATGCTGCCTAATTTTCTCCGCTATTACATTAACGAGTTCATTTACCTTAACCATGACTTCTTTAACGTCTTTCTCCGTACACCAACCTTCATAGAAGCATGTATGCATAGAGTTTGCTTGCCTAAAGGTATCTGAGACCCATCCACCCAGTTCTTCTGCTACAGTATCCTTATACTCCCATAGCTCACTATGACTTGCGAGTCTCCGCTTCTCCTTGTAGTAGGCATACGCTTTAATAGCTAGAGCTGTAGCACCCCACACTTTCTCAGCAGCTTGCCTAATATTACCCTTCTCCAACTCTTCTCTAGCTTGCTCAAGAAGTCCTCTCGCAGCTTCAACATAGTCCATAGCCTTATCTTTGGGATCAATATCCCGTGTAAGAAGCTCTAAAACCAACTCCTCAACGAGAACGCCAGCCTTAAACGCCCGTTTGCGGAGTCGTTCGTATATGCTATGTGGGATAGTAATTGTAGTCAATACAAGCACCAGACCAAAAACTATGGAAAACACCTTAATCAAGATTCCGTACTTGATTGTATTCCATTGTTTTCCACGATGATATTTCCTACGTAATGTATTGTTACATTGAACTCTTGTTTAGAGTTCTATTGTTATCTCTACACGCTTATAGTCTTTGAGTACACCTTTAATGATCACAGGATAGATGGTGATTATTTGAAGCCTAACTAACCTTCTCCTACGGGAACGAGTTCGAAGAATTACTCGTGATTACTACTGGGGGTGGAAAAAGGACCCCGTCACAGCGGTTGCCCAGATCATCCCCATATGTATGGTATCTGGGCCCGCTACTCCGGGGTCCCTCACGTATTATACTTTTCTTTCTGAGCTTATAAGGTGTTGTAAATGTTCGGTATTACTCTTATATGTTCTTTTCGGGAATTCCCGGAGGCTAGATAGGCTTTTTAACCTTTTCTACTACCTTCACATATTCTATTCTAGTATGAGGATATTGTCCTTTAGGGTCCTTCTCGTATTTCTTAACCATATCCCATATGTTTAGGAGGGCTACTGTTACACCTGTTAATGCTTCCATTTCAACACCGGTTTTTGCTGATGTCTTCACTTTTACTATTACCTTGATTCTCTCCTTGTCTACAATCTCATAGTCTACTTGTACATGGGTTATAGGTATGTTGTGGCATAAGGGTAGTATGTTCCAAGTGTTCTTTACGGCATTTATTGCTGCTATTCTTGAAACTGTAAATACATCCCCTTTCTCTATTCTTCCTTCTAGTATCATCTTAACTGTTTCTTCCCTTAGCTTTATTATGCCTTCTGCTATTGCTTCGCGATATACAACATCCTTATCAGTTATATCAACCATAGACATGTATGACCCCCTACTGCACAGATATCTCTATATTATTTGAGCTCCATATTCTGCGATATAATTCTGGGTCTTTGAATTTAAAGAACGGTTCACGTTTCTTTACTGCCTCCATGAATACTTGTTTTAGTTTCTCCTCGTTTCTTTCCTTTATTGCAGGCTTCATGTCTATTAAGTCGTTTCTGTAAATACAAGTCTTAAGAAAACCGTCGGGGGTAGCCCTAAGTCTTGTGCATTTTGCACATAAAAATGGATTACCATAACCTTTTATTAATGATACTTGTATTCCTGAAGGAAGAACATAGGTAGGTCTTAACTGAAATTCTCGTACATACTTCTTAATGCTATGTTCTTCTAAGTACTTCTTTATCTCTTCTAATGGATGGTGTAGATTATTGTATTCGTCCTTGCTTAATCCTATTGGTATTAACTCTATTATGTTTAAGTCTAACCCGTATTTTTCAGCAAATTCTATTATTTTCTTATACTCGCCTACATTTAGCGATAATACTAGGTAGTCGATCTTTACCTTAAGGCCAGCGTTAATTGCAGCTTCAATACCCCTAATAACTTTATCCAGGTTTCCACGGGTTATCTTATAGAATGTGTCCTTGTTTAAGGAGTGTAGGCTCACGTTTACTCTTTCTAATCCTGCCTCTGCTAGTTTATGCGCATAATGTTCAAGAAGTGATCCATTAGTTACCATAGAGGTTTTACCGCCATGTCTGATTATTCCTTCTACTATTTCAACTATATCTCTCCTTACGAGAGGTTCACCACCAGTTAGTTTGAACTCCCTTACCCCTAGTTCTACTGCTACTTTTGCTACAAAACTCCATTCATCAGCTGATAACTCCCTGTTCCCGCTATACAGTATTCCTTCACGATGACAGAATATACAGTCATGATTACATTTAAATGTAACACTTATCCTAAGATGAGTTACTGGCCTACCGTAACGGTCTACAAGAACCATTACCTAGTCTCCTACATGATAGAAGAGGTCAAGGTTAGGGTATATATTCCTTTGCCTTCTGGAACATTCTTTATAATAAAGTACTATTGGTTATTGGAACTAGATACTAGTAGATATAGTAGATATAGTGCTTTTGTTCTTGCCTCAATATATTCTTGAAGTAATTCCTTCTCTGATTCCAGTAGCCTTGTGTATCCCTTCTCCTTAAGCTTGGTTATCCTTTGATGAATAACATCTATACGTGGTATCCTATTCGGGGATCCGAATACTTCTGGTACTAAATCCATTATTCTATCAAATGATGTATTTTCTAGTTCTGTTCCTTTTAGTAAATTATTAACCTCTACTGCTTGACTTAATATTAATTGAGGTAGTTTCCTAAGCTTAGCTTTAGCTAATACCTCAGCCTGGTTCTTCGATGAAACTACTAACTCGTATTCATCGTAATATACTAGTTCCTCTACGTAGTTTTCTATTATTCTTAGTTCTTCACGAGGTTTTACACCTGGCGCATTTAATATGAGGTCAACATATGTTCTATGTTCTTCACCATTAAATACAGATATAGCTACTAATAGCATGGGTAGTGAGAATACGTCACCCCTATCCACTTCCTCTACTATTACATCAAGTGAAGCTATTCTTAAACTTGGACTAGGTTTAGGTACCCTACGGGTTAGCGTTGGTAATTTAATGGTTATCTCCTTATCCTTAAGTACATAGTCTATTACCTTAGCAGCATACTCCTTGACTACCTTCCAATCAGTACCTAGCGTTAAGAAGTCTGAATACGCTAGTTCATCTACTTGATTCAAAAGTATTAGATCTAATTCATCTGGTTCATACTCTAGTACCTTCTTCCTAACTTCAGCCCAGTTCAACGTATCTATCAGATTACATGCTTCAGGCTCATGTAGTTCGAAGAACTTTTTATCACCTATTCTCTCTACACCATACATTATCGTTTCAAACGCTACACCATAGATTCTTCGTAATACTATCATTATATATGCTAGCCCTAGCCTCAGTAGGGTTGGATCAAGTCTTTCATCTACCTCATAGATATAGCCATATGTGAAATCACGGTACTCACCATTTACAGTTGATGGTACGTATATGGTCTTCTTATCTCTTGTTACAATATGTTTTCCTCCAACTGTTATTATCCTAGGCTTTTCAGATGAAACAATCCATACTACACGATTTGGTACCTTAATTAATTGACCAAAATCACTACGTGGAGGATAGACTACGCAATGTACATGTGTAGCTATTTTACCTGTCATCAAATCTTTTATGAGACTTGGCTCTTCACCCCACCTCCTCTTTACCTCAACGTATTCTTCATAAGCTTCTCCTAAGGCATCATCCTCCCACCATCTTATCTCCCATAAAGGTTTCTCATAGACTGCTGTAACAGTTCTTCTCTTACCCACTAGTTTATGTCTAAGCACCATGGCATCGCTTGAATAGTCTATACAGCCTATTTGGAATCGTTCTACTAGGTCGCAGTGACCTATTGGTTCAAGAACTTGTAGCCCATCCTTTGTTTCCAAGTACCGTTTTATTCCGTAGGGTGGTGCAAATTCGTAAAATCCAAGCCTATCCCAAATCCATTTCATCTTCTTATTATTTACTTTCTCTTCTTTTAGTATCCCCGCTTTTTCCAGTGCTACTTTCTCCTCCTGCGTAAGGTTGCTGGGAAGCCATGGTGATATTAATTTAGCTATTCCTGTAAACAATTTTACATAGAGGTTTGAGGGTTCGAACACTACTTTTTCTAATGGTAAGTTAAGCCATTTACGTAGTGCTTCTATACCTTTAGATAAAAGCTCCCAGTCCCACCTACTACTAGGTATTATAATTGTCTCGGTGAATGGTATTGTTTTTCTTCGTCCTTTCCTACCTTCTCTTTGCATGAATTCTCTAACATCTTCTGGTAAACCTAGATGTACGATTCTTACAACTGTTCCTATATCTATTCCTTGTGTTAGTGTTCTAGGACTGACAATTACCTTAATCCTACCAGTTCGTGCACCTTCCTCTATTATTTCTCTCTCCTTCTTTGATACTAAGTGGTGATGTGATGCTATTTTATCTAAGTGCTCCTTGTATATTGTTTTGAGTCTCTTAGCTACTTCCTCAGCTTTAGCTATGCTCTTGGTGAAGACTAGTGTTACTCCGTCATCTTCTAGGTATTTTGATATTATTTCAGTATAATCTATTCCTAGTCTAGGGACCTCATAACCTAGTGCCTCAAGATATGCTAGTACTCTGTAAGGATTCTTTTTAAAGGCCTCAAAGCTCTTTAACGCGCTTAATATGTCCTGATCTATGTCCTCTCTTCTAGATAATTCATTGTATAATCCTTTTATCTTATACCATATCTTATTTAGCTCTTTACCAAGGACTATGACCAAATGATTCTCTACATGGAAGGGTTTTCCATCTATTATGATATAGTCTTTACTAGTGGTATCTTTAAGGTATTCTCCTAGATCTTTAGGATTAGCTAACGTTGCTGTTAGGATTACTACTTGTGGCTTACTGTTACTCGTTAAGGTTACTAGCTCCACTATGGCCATTAGCAATGCAATACTTCTTGGACCATAGAAGTCTAGTTCATCTATTACTAGTAGGTTTAGCTCACGGAAGAATGGTTCTAATAGACTAGATGTTGGTTTAATTATGTACTTTTTAAGCTCGTGTAAGAGGAAAGCTGGATTAGTTACTATTAGCTGAGCACTACTTATTCTTCTCCTTAAACCACTTAACCCTATTTTGCGTACATATTCATCTCTTCTTGGTGCATCTAGTTGTAATACTTCTATTCCTACAGCTTCTGCATATAATGTTATTCTCCTTATCTGGTCATTAGCTAATGCAAGCGTAGGATATACTGCTATGGCTTTGAATTTTTTATCCTCTCTCGCCTTTCTTAAAAAATATATAATCCATGCCTCGGTTTTTCCAGAACCTGTTCCAGATCTTAATATAATGTTCTTACCTTCCAGTAACCCTTTATATGCATTGTATTGGTGAACATATAGTTTACTGGAAGCTATTTCTATGTTCTTATTAGCTAATTCTGGAACTACATCAATAAATGCTATGTTTACTCTTTCAGGCTCAATGTTTTCTTCAACTTCATATATGATACTATATCCTAGTTGTTCTAGGAAATTCTTACTATTGGTGATTTTCAATTTAGCTCATCCTTATAGCTGAGATACTATTTAGCACTATACTTTACCTTTGTTACCTCCTTACCCTATTAGAGTTTGTTAGACTTTACGCTTAGAAACATGTTAAACATGTATTGTTGAGGAATACGTTTTGACAAGTTGACAAGGTAAAGAATAGCTGGTTAATGTGTAGAAGAAAAATACTGCAAGTTTTTTATTGTAATTGCTTCTTGTATTTTTCAACTAGTTCTTTAGCGTAATCGAATCTTATTCTTCCTTCTCGTACCATTTGTTCTGCTACCTTGTCTATGAGTTCACCTGTTGCGCCAGCCATTATTGCTAGGTTCTTTGCATGGAGTTTCATGTGTCCTCTCTGAATTCCTTCGGTTACTAGTGCTCTTAGTGCTGCTAGGTTTTGTGCTAGTCCTACTGCTGCCATTACCTCTGCTAGCTCACTTGCTTTCTTTACTCCTAGTATCTTTAACGCTATTCTTGCTATTGGGTGTACTTTCACTGCTCCACCAATTATTCCAATCTGTAATGGTAATTCTAGTGTTCCTACGAGGTAGCCTTCACTATCCATATCCCATATGCTGAGTGGCTTGTATGTTCCATTTCTTGCTGCGTAAGCGTGTATTCCTGCTTCTATTGCTCTATGGTCTTGTGCTGTTGCTAGTGCTACAGCTATTATACCATTCATTATACCTTTATTGTGTGTTACAGCTCTAAATGGATCAGCTTCTGCGAGAGCACTTGCATCCACTATCTTTTCTACTATCTCCTTACCTCCAACAGCTTCAGGTGATGCTCGTGCCCATGCTCTTACTAGGCGGTAAACAGCATAGTTGGATATGATTCTTAGTCTTGCTTCACCACCAGTAATCTTCTCGAGTATTGGTGCTATTGCCTCAGCCATAGTGTTTACCGCATTAGCACCCATAGCATCGAGTACATCCACTATTAAGTGAACTATTATTGCTGGTCCACGTCTGGTCTCTACTGCTCTTACTTCTAGGTCTCTTGCACCTCCGCCAAGTTTTACTAAAACAGGGTCTTGCTGGTTGGCGTGATCTAGTATTTCGTGTTTTTTCTCGAGTATTTTGAATGCCTTATAGTGTGGTGAATCTACTTTTACGAGATGAATCTGGCCTATCATGTATTGAGGTCCAGCTTTAGCTATAATACCATCTCCTTCACGTAGCATTTTAGCTGCATTACTTGCAGCAGCAACAACGCTACTCTCCTCTATGACCATAGGTACAAGGTAGTCTTTTCCATTAATCCTAAAGTTTGTTGCAATAGCGAATGGATAAGTCATACCTCCTATAACATTCTCTATCATTGCATCAGCTATCTTAGGTTCAAGATTACCAAAATTCTTTAAGAGTTCTACTTCCTCGTCCGTGAGATTCGCCCATTCCTTAACTATCTTTAATCTCTCTTCTATCGGTAACTTATAGAACCCAGGTATACGTGATGAACGATTGCCCAAGAGGTCTCTACCATATGTAGCTTGTATGGCATAGGATATAGATGTAACGCATAACGTTGTCATAGAGGACATATTGTTATGGAAGCTGCAAGTTATTGTTATAGAATTAATAAGTAATGAGAATAATATATGGATGCTGGAAGGAGGAAATAATGATAGATAAAGTATATGGCATAAAATACTTGGTATTCGACTTAGATGGAACTCTAGTTAAATTACCCGTTGAATGGGATAAGGTACTTGAAGAGATAAGCCATGTAATAGGCTATAGACCTAGAAGTATCCTACCTGTTTTAAAGAGATTCTATGGAACACGAATATACGATAAAATAAGCGATATAATAGAACGGTACGAAGAGAAGTCCTTAGATAAAATACAGATATTAGATAATGCACCGGATATATTAAAAGCGCTAGCAAGGAGATACTATATTTATATAGTAACAATGCAGTCAAGAAATATGGCTAAAAAGATAGTCAATATTCTAGGAATAGAAGATATACCGAGGAAAATAATTTCAAGAAATGATGCTGGTTCTAGAATAGACCAACTAAGAATCGTGTTGAGAGATATAAACGATGACCCAAATACCGTGTTATTCATTGGTGATAAGGTATTAGACATGATAGCAGCTTTTTATTTAGGGATCAAAGGTTTAATGATTGTAAGAGATTACTTTAACTCAAGGATTACTGGTACAGATGACTTACTAGAGGATTTAGAAACACTTGGAGTAAGGATAGTATGGAGCTTAAAGGATCTACTTAAGGTGATAGGTAGTTCATAAGGAAAACCATCTTTTGGAGAGAGTTCTCAGAAACGTCTATTGTTTAAGGTATCTTTCAAGGAATATCAGTGCTGGTAATAGTATCTTTACTGCATCATCCATTTTCACTATCACGTGACCCATATCCGGTGCTACATGTACTTCGAATGTTCTACCCTTTTCTAGAAGTCTTCCAATATACCTTAATACTGGTTTTAGTGGAGTTCTCGTATCATTCTGTGGATGTACTATACATAGTGGTTTCTCAACATTATCTACATAGGTTATTGGTGAACGCTCTCTCCACAACTCCTTCTTACTAGCAAATAATACGTCTATGAATTGTCTGAATATGGCATCACTTAACCCGTACATTTCTTCCCAATCAACTATGCCTGCTCCAGCAATACCACATCTCCATATCTTCGGGTACTTACCCATAGCAAGATATGTCATGTAGCCACCATAGCTATAGCCCATTACTGCTACTCTATCTGGATCAGCTATCTTGTTACTAATACCCCATTTTGCTGCATGTACTACGTCTTCCAGGTCACCACCTCCGGGATCACCAATATCTAGTATACGGAAGTCGTCACCGTATCCTGTTGATCCACGGAAGTTCGGTGCAAGTACATGATAACCTGCTGCAACAAGTGCAGCAATCATTATATTCCATGCATCACATACCTCGCTCCAAGGACCACCATGTACGTAGACTATGCTGGGTCCAGGTCTAGAAGCATCATTGGATAACGCGACATACATTGGTATTTCTAGTTCATCAAACGATTTGTATTTAACGAACTGTACTTCGCCAAGACTCTTCTCTATATCCTCAGGTAATTTATTCTCAACGACTACTCTTGTTTCACCTTTTTCAACATCTACCTCTAGTATCCTTGGTGGTCTTAGCAAGTTAGAAACTGCTACAAAGGCTTTACCATTAATGAATACGGGATGGCCATGAATAGTACCTTCGGGTAGCTTAACATATTTACCATCTAAGAAGAGTCTTGACCTACCATTCTTCTTACCCACAGCCCATATAACTCCATCAATAGTCCAACCATATGAGTCATGTTCTACTGGGTCAAATTCTTCATAATCAGGATACTTGAACTTAACCTTCTCTAGGATCCCTGTTTCTGGATCGTATAGGTATAATCTATTCTTACCCTCATGGTTGCTCTCAAATAAGATCTTGCCATTTCTTATTATAGGGACCTTGTTCTGTGAGCCCGGTTTAGGCGTATAAGCCTTAAACTCGTTTGTCTCAAGGTTGTAAACGAATATCTCGAAGGTACGTGGATCACCACGTAGGTTTCCATATCCAACAATATACTTGCCCTCTACATCGGTTACAAACGCAAGCCTATCGAGGCGGTAGATTTTCTCCCAGCTTCCATCGAACTTGGCAATGTAGATAGCGTTTTCCTCTGCTGTAGCTCCAGTAAATGCTACTTTTGAGCCATCAAATCCTATGCCGAAGATCCTCATTAAGGGGGTGTCAGCTAGAAGCTTCTCATCGCCACCACGAGCATCAACATAGAATACCTTGTGGAGTTCTTGGCCACGAGACACGTCTCTGATAAATATTACGTAGGGGCTTTCTAGTCTAGGTAGGGCTACTCCATGAATAGATTTGATGGTAAGTCTTTTCCTATTACCACCATCTTTATCCATAGACCAAAGACTTAGTACACCTTCTAGGGTACTAAGATATACTATTCTTTCACTAGCCGTGCCAAGTAGGCTATATGATGGAACACGTACTATAGATTCAAGAATATGTATAATACGCGAAATCTCCACCATTACTAGAACACCTAGGGAAACAGTAATAGGACTCAGCAATAAACTCCACGGATAAAAGAAGATTAGTAGAATATTATAGTGATTAGGATGGAAAATAGCATAATTGGATTATATAGCTTCTTGTTCTAATTCTACTCGTTCTTCGCGTTTAAATTGCCATATAACTAGTAGTGCACCCATCACTGAGGCATAAGCTAGGAACACATAGAGGCTTAGAAAATACATGAGATCGTACATTTCTCGAGAGACCCGAATTAATTGGTAGATGTTATTCCTAATAAGGTTTAACTTCAAGGGTATTATCTGGTACTATGATTAACTGATCACCAATAGTAATCGTCTTGAATTTTATACCATAGGCTTTTAGCAGGTTACTCGATGTTAATACTTCCATGGGCTTGCCCTGTGCTATTATTCTCCCATGTGCAAGTAGTATTACCTTATCAGCATAAAGAGCAGCTATTTGTGGATCATGTAAACTCATTACTACTGCTCTAACTTTACCTTGCTCTACTAGTTTCCTTACAGTACTTAGTACTAGTATCTTGTTTGCTATATCTAAATGAGCTGTGGGCTCATCGAGTACTAGTATTTCTGCTTCCTGCACAAGTGCTCTTGCTATTAATACTAGTTGTAGTTGTCCTCCACTAACTTCAGCTATAGTTCTCTCAGCTAACTCTTCTATTCCAAGCTCTTGGAGTATACTATAGGCTTTCTTGTACTCGCTTTCCCCAGGTAGAGTCAATAGGCTGTGATGAGGTGTTCTTCCCATTAAAACATAGTCTATTACTCTGTAAGCAAATATAGAATGGTGTATTTGGGGAACATAAGCCATTTTTCTTGCTCTATCTCTTGGTTTTAGGTTATACACGTTTTTACCATCTATGTATACGGTTCCTCTAGGTTCTAGTAGACCCAGTATACATTTTAGTAGCGTTGTCTTTCCAGCACCATTCGGTCCTAAAATTATGGTAACTTCTCCTTCATTTATAGTTAACGATACATTCCTTAATGCTACAACCTCACCCTTATACTTGTATGTTAGATCCCTTACTTCTACTATAGGCTTGGACCCCATCATCTCCATATTCTCCCTGCTCTTCTTAGAAGATATATAAGTAATGGAGCGCCCATTAGCGTAGTAATTATACCTATGGGTATAACCTCTGATGTGAGGCATCTAGCTAGATCATCTGCTAGAACCATATATGTTCCTCCAAAGAAGATTGCGTATAATATTACCTTACGGTTATCTGATCCTACAGCTAGTCTTACTATGTGAGGTACGAGTAAGCCAACCCATCCAATTATCCCAGCATAGGATACAGCTACACTAGTAGCTAATGCACATAAAGTCGCAATAAATAACCTCTCTATTACTGGATTTACCCCCAGGGTTCGTGCCTCATCATCTCCTAGAGATAACACGTTTAGCCTCCATCTAAGTAGGGATAACATGATAATACATGGCGTAATCACGATAAACATTCGATAAACATCACTCCAGTGTGCAGCTTGACCTATGTCCCCCATGAGCCAGAAAGTTATAGATGCAAGTTTATGTGGATCCGGTGTTAGGAACTTTGCTAGAGCAAGCATAGCAGAGAACAATGCGTTAACAACAACTCCTGATAGCACTAAGGCTATTATTGATCCTTTACCCCAACTCCATGCTAGTAATAATACTATGAAGAAAGCCAGAAGAGCTGATGATAATGCTACTAACTCTATTGGTATTATCGGTGGCAAGAAGGCTAAAGCAATAGCTGCACCAAGGGCAGCACCAGATGTTATACCAAGTATATGTGGGCTTACGAGAGGATTACGTAGCATTGCTTGAAGCGATGCACCAGAAACAGACAATGCTATACCTACAATAGCTGCTGCAAGTACACGAGGTAATCGGTACAACATTATTATTCTTTGGACAGGTTCTGATGTACTATGAATTAATCCGGGTGCTATAGCTGAAATAAGAACTTCTAGGACCTCAACTGGGCTTGTAGGATAGCGACCTAGGAATAGAGAAAAGAATACAGATAATGGTAGGGATACTATAATCAAAAAACATGCAATAGTCTTACGTGATAACATAGAGTATTAGCCCCCTGCTTCTACTAGGACTTGACTATAGGATACTCCATACCATTTCTCATAGTACTTGTTAGCCGTCTCCACGAAATCTACGTCACTGAATAATTCTGGATACATTTTCTTCGCTAACCATAAGATAAATAATGTTGCATCCATGTTCCAGTGCTCATAGTATGGTTCACGATATACTTTCTTGTTCTTCACTGCATTAGTACTAGCCCATGCTGGGTCATTTAGTATAGTTGTTTCATTATATTTAGCATAGTACCATATGATTATTATGTCTGGGTTCCATTCTATTATCTTCTCTAAGTCTACGATAACGTATGTCTTATTTACTAACTCCTTTGCAGCAACATTTAATCCTCCAGCAAGTACTATGAAGTCGTTAACTGTTCCCTTTCCTCCCTGGACCTTTGTAGGCTTGCTCCAGAGGTACAATACCTTAACCCTTTTATCCGATGATATATTTTCAACTCTTTCCCTAATCAAGCCTACAATATAATCCATATCTTCTATGAGCTCTTTTGCTCGATCTTGTTTATCAAGTATTACTCCTAGAAGCCATAGCAATCGCTTAATATCATTATAGCTGTAGAGCTGTACTCCTACTACTGGTATACCTATATTCTTTAGCTCCTCTACAATCTTTGGCTTATAAGGCCAAATTAGCACTACGTCAGGGTTAAGTGCTGCTACTTCTTCTATGCTAAGTGAGAAGGAGCTTCCAGGACTGGGTATACTGGATATGTTTGGATAAGCTGTCTTAACTAATGGATTCTTATAAGCGTATTTCGATACTCCTACAAGTTTATCCATAGCTTTAAACGCTATCATAGTCTCATAGGTAATTAAATCTACTATTCTGTTAACTCTACGTGGTATCTTTACCTTTTCACCAGTCATGTCCACTACTTCTTTCCATTCAAGACTGTAGGCTGCAAAAGCTTGAGCAGGTATGAATAGGCCATAGTATTTCTCCAATAATTCCTCCATATCTTTTCTCCAATCAATAACGCTATATACTTCAGGGTATAGTATTGATGCAATATATTCTCGACCAATAATGTCTCGTGGACCCCAGTCTAGTACGCTACCTATCTTAGACCAACATGGTATAACGTAGATCCTGCCTTCACTATAAGCCCTCAAGCTACGCCATAGCGGGTCTTCTAGTATCTTATCTAATACATCATGGATCTTGGACACACTTGATGCTATTAGTATTACATCTGGATCCCACTTCACTAATGTCTCAATATCTATTTTAACCCATTCCTCATTAGGATGCTCCTTTAGAGCTATATTTATCGCTCCCACATCCTCTACTGTTTTCCCCCAAGAAGTGTTAGCGTAAACACTTAGTGATCCACCCTTCAATATACTTGTACCAGAAACAACTACCACGCGTAGTCTCTTATCCTTAGGTATACTGTTAGCTCTCTCCTTGAGAGTAGTATACCTTTTATACATGAAATCTATTAGTTCCTTAGCTCTATCTTCAGCTCCAACTACCTTGCCTAGTAATTCTATCGCTTTTAGCTCATCATCAAAAGATTTCATGAACAAGCCTATGACAGGTATACCTAAGCCTTC
>CAYUVB010000009.1:15894-24961 GCA_964448055.1 uncultured Desulfurococcales archaeon
TATCCTCTTTGCAGGTTCCTTTAACCTTATGGTTTTACCTCTAAAATCTACAACTACTATTCCTCCAGCACTGATGGTTTGCGTGGATGTCGACGTTGTTTGCATAGTGTAAGTGGGCTCAGTTTTGGTTGTAGTGGTCGCTTGTTTTATGGTTGACGTGAAGGTAGTAGTCGTTGTTTCTAGTACTGTCTTGGTAGTCGTGGTTGTTCCGGTTACATGCATTGTTGTATGAGTTAACGTACTTGCCTGGTAAGTGATTAGCTGCGATAACCCTATTCCTATGATTATTCCTACTATAAAGACTAAAGCTAACGCTATGATATGTTTAGTCGTTAACTGATAAGTCTTAGACGAGGTCATTGTTGCACCCCGTCGACAGTGGAGGTGTACATCTGAGGGATAATACGCCTGGGTGCAGGGTATATAAATCCAGTGCACTAGCATGTAAGCCCAGGTGTACTGAGTGAATCCAAGGATAGCGTTCATCATAGGTTATGGTGGCTCAATGATACCAGCTTTAGTGAAGGCTTTAAGCAAAGTTAGGGAGAAATATAAATTTGAATACACAATAGCCTCATCAACAAAGATAAAAGACTACCTAGAAGAGTTGAAAAGAGCTAATGTAATCTTAATTTATTCTCAAAGACTAATAGATGATGTTGAGGAATTACTTAAGGAGCTGAAAGCTAAGACCAAGATAATAGGTGTTGATGAAAACCATGTAAAATTGACCAATACAAGTATGGATACCTTTACGAAAGCTTTTAGACTACTGAGACTAGGTGGTTTAAAGAATCTTGAATCCCTAGTACTATTACTGCTTAAGGAGGCAGGATACAAAGACATCGTAGTACCAGAACCCGAGGATATACCCTGGCATGGTATTTATCATCCGAAACTAGGATTATATGCTTCAACAAAAGAATACTTAGAAAAGTACCCCTACAGTAATAGGTCGTTGGTAGGCATCCTATTCTATAGAAACGATTGGCTATATGGTAGGACGATTATTGTTGATAAATTAGTTGAGAAGCTTGAAGCACAAGGCTTAGGCGTAATCCCAGTATTCACTTATGGCTTCCGTGATAAGAGATTGAACATACCTGGAAGCGAGGATTCTATTCGTGAATTCTTCTTAGTAGGTGGTAAACCAGTTATAGACTTGCTAATTAATCTCACATCCTTCTTCCTACTAGATCATGGACGTAGTAGAGAATGGGCTACTAAAGGTTACAGTATTGTAGGCGGAATAGAGTTACTGAAGAAACTTAATGTACCGGTAATCCAAGCCCTTGTATCATATAGTATGTCGTCTGAAGATTGGTGGAAGAGTGAACGTGGAGTAGATTATATGACCATTGTCTACAGGATAGCTATGCCAGAAGTTGATGGCGTAATAGAGCCGATAATGATTGCTGGTACTAAACTTGGAAACTATGGTGAGAAGGTATTTGAGCCTATAGACGAGCAAATAGACTATCTAGTTGAGCGAGTTAAGCAATGGATTAAACTTAAACACAAGAAACCTTATGATCGTAGGATAGCGATAATACTAATTAATCCACCATGTAAGGGTCTCGAAGCAAATGTAGCTGTAGGACTAGGATTAGATGTGCCAGAGAGTATTGTAAAACTGCTGTGGAAGTTAAAGGAGCAAGGCTATAACGTTGGTGACTACCTTCCAAGAAATGGTGAAGAATTAGTAAAGTTAATTCTTGAGCGTAGAGCCATAAGTGAGTTTCGTTGGACAAGTGTTGATGAAATCGTTAGCAGGGGTGGTGCGTTAGACTTTGTTGACAAGGACACCTATCTTAGATGGTTTAACGAGTTACCAGAAGACGTTAAGAAGAAGATGATCCAGGAGTGGGGTAACCCCGTAGACGTACTTGAGGGTAGAGTAGACAAAGTCTTAGTGGGAATGGTCTATAAAGGTAAATTCGTTATTCCAGGGCTAAGATTTGGCAACATAGTTATTATACCACAACCTAAACGTGGATGCGCTGGCCCTAGATGTGATGGAAGAGTTTGCAAGATACTACATGACCCTACTATACCTCCACCTCATCAATGGTTAGCTGTTTACCGCTGGATTACACGTGTATTCAAAGCAGATGTTATAGTACACTTTGGAACCCATGGATACATGGAGTTCCTACCAGGTAAATCCGTAGGCTTATCACCTAGTTGTTGGCCCCAGATAACTCTAGACCATGTACCTCATGTATATGTTTACGTGGTATCAAATCCTATGGAGGGTGTTATTGCCAAGAGAAGAGGTTATGCAGTAATAATAGATCACTTATACCCCCCATTAAAGCAAGTAGATACTTTAAGTGATCTCGAAGATCTCATAAACCAGTATACTCATGCCGTAAACATGGGGGATAATGTTAGAGCTGAAACAGTATACAAGCAATTACTGGAGAAAATACGTGAACACAATATAACGGTACCCGAAAATGCATCAAAGAAAGAAGTTATTGAAACGATTCACCGCTATGTACATGCGGTAAGAAGTACTCATGTAAACATGGGCCTACATGTACTAGGAAGCCCGCCAGATAATCCACGTAGACTAGCAGAATATGTTTTTACAATAATTTCATCAACGGATAATTCTCCTCAAAAAACTATATCATGGATCCTAGGTATAAGCTATGAAGAATTAAAGAAGAATCCCCTAGGATTTAATGAGAAATACAAGCTCGTTAATAACGAGCTCCGTAGAAGAATAGACAATACGGTACTAGATATCCTAGAAAAACTATTGAGCAAGAACTTAGACAATAGAGCACTAGGAGTGCTAATAAGAGAAGAATTAAGAAAACAGATAAACGTAGCAGTAGAAGATGACATGTTACCAAAGGCTATAGAGTCGTTTAGATATGCACTAAATGTTGCTGAGAATATAAGGAGATCTAGTCAAGAACTAGAGAATCTCATAAAGACATTTAGCTCATCATATATTGAGCCAGGAGCTTCTGGCCCACTTACGCGTGGGAGAATAGAAGTACTGCCAACAGGTAGGAATTTCTACCTAATAGATCCTAGGACTTTACCAACAAAAGCAGCTTGGCTAGTGGGGAAGGAATCGGCCAAGAAGCTAATAGAGTATTATCGTAGAAAGCATGGTAGATACCCTGAAACCATAGGTCAAGTGCTGTGGAGTATTGATGCCTATAAAGCTGATGGAGAACAGCTTGCACAAATACTATATCTTATAGGAGTTGAACCGGTATGGGATGAAAATGGTGTTGTGAAAGACTTAAGAGTAATACCATTAGAAGAACTTGGAAGACCTAGAATAGATGTCGTTGTAAGAATAAGTGGTATTGTAAGAGATACGCTACCCAATTATATTGAGTTAATAGATAAGGCGATAGCGAAGGTTATACAATTAGATGAACCACTTGATAAAAACTATGTACGTAAGCACTACGTTGAAGCACTGAAGGAGTTATTACGTTTGGGCGTAAAAGAGGGTGAAGCAAGAAGGAAGGCAAGGTATAGAATCTATGGTGCACCTCCAGGAGCATATGGTGCAGGTGTAAACTTAGCAGTAGAAGCAAGTGCTTGGAAAACAGAACTAGACCTAGCAAAAACATGGATACAGTGGAGCGGTTATGCTTATTCAATAGATGCTCAAGGCGAGCCTGCACATGACTCATTAGTAATACAGTTAAGGAATGTAGACCTTGTTAACCGTAATCATGTAAGTGATGAACACGATATATTGGGTTGTTGCTGCTACTTTGCATATCATGGAGGATTCTACAATACGGTAAAAGCATTAACTAGGAAAAAGGACTTAGAAATAGTTACAACCGATACACGTGATCCAAGTCTAGTAGAGGTAAGAAGCATCAAGTTAGAAATAGAGAGAACAGTTAGAGCAAGACTATTAAACAAGGAATGGATAAAAGAGATGAAGAAACACGGCTATCGTGGTGCAAACGAGTTTCAGAGAAAAATATTACACCTCTATGGCTGGGCTTCGACATCACGAATGGTCGATAACTGGGTATTCAATGAAATAGCTAAGATGTATGTATTAGACGACGAAATGAGACAATGGTTTATAGAACACAATAAATGGGCTCTTGAAGAAATAACACGTAGACTAATAGAAGCAGCTTTTAGAGGAATATGGAGTCCACCCAAGGAGCTATTAGATAAGCTACAAGAGATCTACAATGAAATCGAGGGCCACCTAGAAGAGGACATTACAGTTCCAAGCAATATACAGGGTGGAAGCATAGACATCCTCATATCTAGCCAAGTAAAATCATGGAAAGATAGAATTAAGAAGATAGAAGAACTAATTGAGAAATTTATGAAAAGGACCTAAAGCTCTGACACCATATACCTATTTATTCCTTAACCTAGCCCAGTATTCTAATGAAAAATATTTTCTAATGGTCAAGGGGTGTATTTCCCCATGGCCAAGGCTGTCAAAGCAGATGTATTATATACTGGTAAGCCGGAGAAAACTCTACACAACGTCTATATAGTATGGGGGAATGAGACTATAATATCCATTTCTAAGGAGAAACCAAAGGACGTTGAAGAAATATTTGAATATGATAAAGCTATTGTAACCCCCGCTTTTATTGATGCTCACAGCCATATAGGTATGGCTAGAGCAGGAGAACCTTCAGCAGAAAGCGAATCAAACGAGAAATATGACTCAGTGCTACCAGTAGCTGATGCATTGTACAGCATCTACATGGATGATAAGAGCTTTAAGGAATCAATCGAATGGGGCGTACTATACTCGTGTGTACTACCTGGCAGCGGTAACATAATTGGTGGTAGAGCAGTAGTTATCAGAAACTATGGCAAGGATATAGAAGAAGCATTCATAAGATATGCTGGTGTTAAAGCAGCCTTAGGTTTTAATCCTAGAAGCACCACTGAATGGAAAGGCATTAGACCATATACTAGGATGGGTGCAATAGGATTACTAAGGAAATGGCTTATCAAAGCTAGAGATATGCTTAAACTCGTTGAGGAAGGTAAGAAAGTTATCGAAGAAATAGAACCAGAGATAAGAATGCTATTCCCCATACTTAAAGGTGAGGATATTCTAAGAGTTCACGTACACAAGATAGACGACATAGCTGGACTAATAATGCTTAGAAGAGAGTTTAGACTAAAAACAACAATAGAACATGCATGCGATGTACATACTAGAGAAGCGTTTGAGAAGATAAAACGTGAAAACATACCATTAGTCTACGGACCTGTAGATGCATTTGCGTACAAAACAGAACTTAAACACGAATACTGGAGAAACATTAAGTACTTAGTAGAAGTCAAACCATTCTTTGGATTAATGACGGATCATCCAGTTGTACTTCAGAGAAACCTCTATCTACAACTAAGATTCTTCCGCCGCTTCGGAATGAGCAAAGAGGAATGTGTATCACTTATAACATACAATAATGCTAAGATTCTAGGCATAGATGATAGACTTGGTACACTAGAACCAGGGAAATGGGCTAGCTTTACAGTATGGAATGGAGATCTCTTCAGCTTAGAATCATATCCAGTATTAGTCGTAGGCGAAGGTAAGATACTACATAAGGAGTAAATACCCCAATAGCACTTACTCGTTAAGATCTAACCTATTATTTCTTTCAATTTTTATACATATTTAGTATTGTGGAATAATTATTTTAGGCTAGTCTACCTAGTACACGGTGTACTATGATAGATATAGAAGTGCATTGAAGGATCCTGCTAAGGAGATAAACGTGAGTTCAAGGATAGTATTCCCGTTTACAGCTATAGTTGGATTAGAGAAAGCAAAACTAGCGTTACTAGCCGTTGCTGTCAACCCCTCCATAGGTGGAGTTCTACTTCGAGGCGATAAAGGTACAGGTAAAACAACACTTGTCAGAGCATTAGCTAATGTTCTACCCGAAATAGAAGTTGTAGCGGACTGCCCATTTAACTGTAATCCACGTAACCCCTTGGAGATGTGCGATAACTGTTATCGTAGATGGAGTAAAGGTGAAGAACTACCAGTTAAAAAGAAGAAAATGAAAGTAGTAGATCTTCCATTAAGTATAACACCCGATCGCTTAATAGGTACAATAGATTTTGAGAAGGCGTTAAAGGAAGGTGTAAGAGAGCTTAAACCAGGTATACTAGCGGAAGCTAATCGTAACATCCTGTATATAGATGAGGTAAACCTACTAGATGACTATATAGCTGATTTAATACTGGATGCTGCAGCCTATGGATGGAATATAATTGAGAGAGAACACATATCGTTCAAGCATCCAGCAAGATTCATACTAGTTGGTAGTATGAATCCAGAGGAAGGTGAACTAAGACCACAACTCCTTGACCGCTTCGGTATAGTTGTAGATGTAGAAGCACCTAGAGACCCGGAAACTAGAGCAGAAATTATACGTAGAGTAGAAGAATTTCACCAAGACCCAATAGAATTCTATAAGAAATATGAGGAAAAGGAGAGGGAACTAACTAAAAGAATAGAGGAAGCTAAGAAGATCGTAACTAGAGTCACCATAGATGATGAGTTACTAAGACTAGTAGCGAAAACAATGGTAGAACTAGGAATTAGAACTTGTAGAGCTGAGATAACAACAGTAAAGACCGCAAAAGCAATAGCTGCACTAAATGATAGAACAAAAGTAACCTTAAATGATTTAAAGAAAGCCATGGAACTAACCTTACCTCATCGTGTAAGACTACAACCTCTACAACAAGCTAGTACACAAGTATCTAAAGTGCTAGAGAAGGTTTTAGGAGAAGAACATAGCCATGAGAAAACAGTAGATAATAGCACCATAGGTAATAGTAACAATGATACAAAGATCAACAATAGTGAAGGAATAGGTGAAAGCGCTGTAAACATACCTCCTATAAAGGACTACGGAATGCTACCAGACAATTATAAAATTGAAAAAATAAGAGAATACCCTAATGTACTAAGAGGGTCACGATACAACTATGTAACAACTGTAAACAAATTCTATGGCGTACCCGTATCATATATTTATCCTTGGAGTAGTCCGGAGGACATAGATATTGTTGGTACGATAACGAATATGCTAGCAAACAACATTGATTTAGGAGCCAAAACTCTAGAATTTCTTGATCTACTAAATGAGCTACTAGCTGTAAGAGTACGTAGGCAAAGAGTACCTAAGCTCACCATAATAGCCCTGGATACAAGCGGAAGCATGAACTTGGCAAAGAGGATAGCCCTAGCAAAGAGCCTAGCTCACAAGATTATTGAAAGAGAGTACACAAAGAAAACATGGCTATCACTAATAACATTCCGTTCACATGGCATTGACAAATACATTCCTCCAACAAAGAACTACACCAAAATATACCATGAGATAACAAAAGCTAGAAGCGGTGGTAGAACACCACTATCAGCAGGCCTTAAGAAAATCCTAGAAGTAGCAGAAGTATTCAAGTCAAAACATAGAGGAGCAAAAATAGAGGCTATATTAATAACAGATGGGAAAGCAAACAAACCCCTTGTTAAAAACATAAAGGAGGAACTAGAATTATTCGCTAAGCAAATAGCCAGACAAGGAATAGAATTAACAATATACGAGACAATAAGCAATACATATCCTGGCATGACTTATACTAAACTTATAGCCGAGATAACAAAGGCCAGAGCATATAGAGTTTAAAACAGTTTAGCTCAATACACTTCAATCCAAGATAGAATACAATAGTTAAATAAGAAGTATCTTAAGGTAAATAGTGATTACATCTCAGTCAATAAACCAAAACATAAAAGCGAGACAATATAAGGGATTGAAAGAAAACAGAAAACCTAGGGTATCTAAAAACGCTAGTAGATGAGGAACAAACTCACGGCCACCGAATAAAACCAGGCAATAGATGAGGAAGGCCGCAGCCAACCGATGAATTCTTCTCAATTAGTTATAGAGACCAATATTACTGATGACAACATGAAAATAATATGTCTTGGAACTGTTTCATCTAAGGAATCAAAGAGGGTTAACGAGGACTCATTCTATTGTGATTCAAAATTAGCAATAGTAGTTGATGGTGCTTCCAGTCGAGTCGAACATGGAAAGAACCTTCTGCATGTGACTTGTTGACCGTTTCGTGAAGTACACAGCTAGTTTCTACGTTGATAATATTAGTCTTAGAGAATTAGTTAGAAGGATAGTAAATCAAATAATAGAGAGTTATGTAAGAGAATATGTGAGCTCGTTGAAGATAGAGAGTTTTGTCCCTCAGCATCAGCCTCAATAATTATTCGAGAGAAATATCTAGAATATATTATCTTCGGGTTCTCCGATAAGCCGAAATACCAGGATACAAGTCGTTGAACAAAACATAATATTAGCCATACAGCACAATAATAATTACTAATCTTATTTAAGATAAAAACCTAAATATCTAATGTTATTATTCGAGTTGTTGATTGTTTACATGCTCATTCTTGTTGCATATACGTAATAAGCGGTATGTTATTCCTAATCCATCATATATTATTTTACAACCCTCTCTAAGCATCTTCTCAATAATGGGGTCTTCGAGTTCTTTTTCACTGATTAATACTAGGTCTACTGCCAACTCCGGCGGCTTTATCTTATATGCATTTACTACCCTCTCTATCTTATCATTAATGTCTTTAATAATAATCATTATATCATAGTCACTGTAGGGTAGGCATTCTCCACGTGCACGACTACCAAAAAGTATTATCGTTGAATACGGATAGAGATTAGATAGTGCTTTAACGTACTTATGAAACAATTCATCGAGCTTAGTGAGTCTTTCTCTAAGTTTCTTTAGAAGTAGCTGTCTCATGTAAAATCCACCTCACTAAAGCTTCCATATACTCTATACAACGCGAGGCTATTTTCTCATCATATACTACTGGCTTTCCACCAGGGTACTTAGCCATAGTATAGTGTGGGGTAAGTGCATCAGCAATGGTGTAGAGCTCTTTAGGGACCTTAAGTCCCGCATCCTCAAGGAAGCTCAGCAATCTTGAAAGATCGTGAGTAAACTCATAGGTTCCAGTAAGACTTATTTG
>CAYUVB010000009.1:25061-37316 GCA_964448055.1 uncultured Desulfurococcales archaeon
TCAGCAATCTTGAAAGATCGTGAGTAAACTCATAGGTTCCAGTAAGACTTATTTGAAGTGCTTTAAGATATAGCTCAACAGCCTGTTGTGCTTCAAAGCATGCGGCCCAGTAAACTCCTTCAGATAAATGTCTTTTAGCCTCCCTTCGAAAGAATTCAGCTTTTTCAACCCATTCTTTAGGTAATATTATTCTCGAAGACATTCCCCTAAGCACACCTAAGATAGTAATTATGAAACCAAACTAAAACGATTACCTTAAGCATACCTAATAGTATAAATCTAATGATAAAATACCCTATATATTCAACGGGTAAAAGTAAAACACAATAAGTTCTGACAATAATCTTCATGCATAAGTGGTTAATGAGGAATTACTCAAGTTATACCATGTACCTAAAAGCTTTAATAGATACTTAATCTTTTAACCACTTCTTTAACTCTTTAGGTATTAGGACTACTCCTCTGGTCTCATAACCATGTTCGACGAGGAATTCTATGAACTCATAGTCTATTGTTAATAACGGTATACCTGTATCCTTGGCCACTGTATAGTGTAATGCGTCTATATAGTCTCTATGACCCTTACGATAAATGAGTAATGCTTCAACAAGAGCCTTAGCTGAAGGACTTAACAAGCTATATGTCCTCCTTATAGCCTCTAAGCCAAGTCTAACACGTTCTAATTTGTCTATTGGAATAATTTTAATAATCTTCCACATAGCTTCTAGAAGGCCAACTTCTAGATAGTACACGTTTAGTTTACGAAACAGTGGTATAACCTCTTCAGCTTCCTCTTCAACACTTATCCCTAGTGCTGGTAAGAGAAATGTGGTATCTATGATGATACTAGGCTTAGCTTGTGTACTTCTTTTGTTCTTCAATGCTTGTAGCCTCCAAGTCCTTAAGACTAATTTTAGCTATTTTCTCACCATGTAGAGAAAGCTGAATTGCATCGGGTATAGGTTTAAGGATAATACTATCTCCACGAACCTCTAATCTCAACCTAGAGCCTTCGTCAATGCCTAAAGCTTCAGCAACACTTTTAGGAATGACAATAGTCCTCTTCTTACCAACACGAATCTCGGTAACTAAGCCCATAGCCATACACCTACTATTAAATAATGCTTCAGAAAGATAAAAAAGTATCCGCCATATATGGAGTGTCAGAACACCATTAAATGGCAGATACTTCTAATGCAAGGCTAAGGCATACCTAGATATCAGTGATCAGGTTTGCTGACTACCTTTAACTATAGTCGGAAGCATAGTATAATCTCTAGGATTTATTCCTCTAGGTTTCTTAGCTATTAGTATTCCCCGTATTTGCGTTCTCGTAGGCTTAAAATCTACGTCTTCGAAGAATATCCATAGTGTAGCTGCTACACCTGCTATATCCCAAAATCTCACATCCGCGAGTACGCGCTCCATTGATGGTATATCCAGAAATACCCTCTTGAACACTCCTGTTAACGGGTTATACCCTGCGTGTATGCTTAACGCTATCCTGTCCTCCCCTGCATATTCCGCTAATACTTGTTTATAACCAATTCTATAGAATATCTGGTATATTCTGTCATGTTCTTCTACTAAGAGGATGCCGTTTGGTTTTAGTATCCACGCTATTGAAGCTATTAGTGTTACCATCTGGTATGGATTGAAATGAGGTGTTGTTAATCCATAAATTAATGCTAGGTCTGCTCTAATATTATGCTCATGTAGTTTTAGTGCGTCTTCTATTAATGTTTCTATTTCTATACCTAGGATTTGTTTAGCATATCTTCTTGCTTTTTCTAATGCTGTGATCCGTAGATCATTCACTATTAGCTTTACTCCTAATCCTTTATCCATTAATGCTTTAGCCAGTGCTATTCCACCTATACCTGCACCACCACATATGTCTATAACTATAAGATCCCTGTTCTTCCTCTCTTCTAATAAATCCTTAAGCCATGGATGATCTAGTAAATCCTTGAACACCTTGTATGCTTCATCTAGCCTCTTATTAACCGTAGGTGAACTCAGATCCTCAGGCCAAGGAAATATACGGTATATCCTCTCAAGTTTCTCAGCCGGCTCAACCATGTTTAATAAAACCTCAAGCTAAGCTTGTAACACTATTCTGTGCTGCTTATCTTCAAAGATACAGCTATATACATTGAGCCACATTACTTAACATATACGGATCGCCCAAGATTGTATCCATTACTAGATACCAGACTTCCTGGAGCATCTTATATAAAGTATGAAACATAATTTAGTATACGTAGCGTATTTGGTATGCAATGATCCTGGATAATAATACTCCTAAACCTTTAGGAAAACGTACCCTTTTTCTACTACAAATATCTGGGAGCAAACGCTACGTGATCTACAGTATTTATAGTTGTATTCACTCATTTTAGTATAGCTAATCCCAAGCTTCATGATCTTACCCTTATAGGGTTTATTGTCAACATGTACTTAAGTTTTGTTTAGGGATGATGTTAAATCAATGATAATATATGTAGGCTTAGTGATAAACTATGTTTTCGGAATACATTTATCCCGCTTAATCCGATTATAAAATGGGAATAAAGTATGTTTAATCCATCATGGGTTGTTGAAGTAGTTAATGCTACTAATGCGACGTTTAGTGTAACTGATATAGTTAGTGTAGCGATGTCTAATCCTAATGTAGCAATAGCTATAGGCATAGAGATAATATTAGGTGCTGGATTAGGCTACATTATGGCTAAAATGGCTAAATACATTCTGGCATTCATAGCATTATTAATAGTAGGAGCAGTCCTAAACGTATGGAGTCTTGGTGGAAGCATAGAAGATTTTCTAGTAAAAATAGGTATAACTGCTGCTCAATTCAAAGACGTAATACTAGGATTCATTAGCACTCTTGGACTACTAATGGTTGGACCAGTAACATTTGGATTCTTCATAGGATTG
Source organism: uncultured Desulfurococcales archaeon (assembly GCA_964448055.1). Lineage (GTDB taxonomy): Archaea > Thermoproteota > Thermoprotei_A > Sulfolobales > WANQ01 > WANQ01. The sequence goes on from CAYUVB010000009.1 coordinate 28,002, forward strand.
ATAATAGGCTTACTAAAGAAGTAAATATGTAATCTGAGTTTAATACAAGTGCTATGAGACATCTTTTTGTCTCTACATGCAACAATAATAGGGCTAATTATAGAAAGACCTTCTAAACAACCGAAACTTAAACTATGATAATCGGTAGAAGCTATTGTATCTTTTGAAAGGTATGGAAGAATCAGCGTCAGTGTAGAAGCATTACTTGAAGATAAGAAGATAATGGATAAATACTTGAGGATATTTAGGTTAACATTATAACATAGTGTAGAGGCTGGAAAGTTTATTTTAAGCTCTCTATTAGATCCTCTATTTGATCGCTATCCACGATTATTAGTCTTGATTTTCTAAAATTGTTTCTGATAAGTCTTACCGTATTCTCTTTACCTATAAGGTCTACTAGTACTCGTGTAGGTTTCTTTTCCTTTAAATCGAATATTTTCACAGGTGGTATAATGTAGTTTGATTCGCCTATTACGGCTACTGTTATACGTTGTGTGTCCTCCCAATAATAGTGTGGGCTGTACTTTAAGTTAGGATACTTTTTTATTGCTTGAAGCCAATTTTTGATCTCTACTATATCGTTAACCTTAATGTATGCCACGATGTATATTCCTGTATTTCCTTTATCTTTAGCTTCTTTGAATGCTTTAATTATCTCACTTTTACTTCTCGGTTTATCCCAAAAACCTACTTGATATTTTGCTAGACCAGCCATGAATAATATGTAATCGTTTTTAGCTAGCCTACGTGGTATTCGGCCTATGGGAGCATAATGTCCTGTATAAAAGCCTAGATCTGGTCTAGGATCATTGTGAACTGCTAACTTATTGTTTATTACCCATTCTCGGGGATAGAACATTGTTAATGGCATATTAGTGCATTTGTCTATTATTTTTATGGCGTTGAGATGTGATGGTATTTCCCTTAGCTGATGGGTCTCTTTTATTGGTAAAAGCGTTATACAATCATTATCATGTATTGGTGAATAGTATCCACCATAGAATTGGTTCGTGTCAAGGTATACTCTTAGTAATAGCATCTTGGCCAATTAACTAGCCCTCACCAGTGTTATAGGGGTAAGATTCTTAAGCTGTGTGTATGTGGGGGGTGGGTTAAGAGTATATTGGAGGAGGAGAATATCACTGGGATATAAGAACATGGTGAATGCTAGGGCTAACAGAATAGTTGAAGGTATTACTAGAATTACAGGTAATAGTACCAAGGCCACTTTCCTATTACTAGTATTAGAAGCCATTTTCGGAGGTTTCTATGTTACTGTTTCACGTAGCATTACCCCTATATTCCTAGTTGCTTCAGGTTTCATATTACGTGAACTCCTAATACTTAACGTATTTGCTGGTTTACTTTCACTCGGTGTAGCACTAGTCCTTTACTATTATGGTAAGCTTAGGAGTGTCAAAGCAAGACTAGTTTTAGCGTTATTGGTTGAAAGAATATTCTGGTTCCTTATACCGTGGTTCATTGATAATAGGTTACTAGTAACCTTAATCTATGCTTCGGCTATAGCTTCTACTATCCCTTCAAACGTGTTTATGTATACGGTATTCTTTACTTGCTTTGAAGAGCAAAGATATCGTAGGCTCGTAGCTTATCGTACAATGGCTGGCGCTATTGCAAGTATTGTTGCCCAAATAGTGGTTGTATCTACTCTTGCTGTAGGTGAAGGATTATGGAAGTACATTGTACTTTACATTATAGCCTTCTCTATTGGATCGGTTTCACCTATGCTTATAGTACTTGCACCAATACATAGGGTAGTATTTGAAGCTATTAGAAGAAGTGAAGAGGAAGCTGAGATAGAAGCAAGTAATATATACCTGTTACTAGTTTTCCTGCTAGCATCAACTAATCTGTTAGGTATCTCATGGATTCCAAGGCTTATGAAAGATCTTGGTGCTCCTGATTACCTTGCCGCATCTATAGGATTTGTTCAGACATTAACTAACATATTTGCTAGCGTATTCTGGTCACATAGGAATGTGCCTAGTTATCGTTACGCTATACTTCTACTGAGTTCTACACCGCTAATGGTGTATTTCACGACAATACCTTATATGCATTTAGGTATAGCTGTAATCTATAGCTTCTCATTGATAGGTGCTAACTTCTATGCTAGTATAGGTTTCGCTAATCTCGTTAAGAAACTAGGAGTTGCTCGAGCAAGTGTACTATTGTCATCAGCTAACGCCTTAGCAATGGTTATTGGAGGAATAGTAGGTTACCTCCTAGTATTCTCGCCAGTACTAGTCTTCATGGCTGCTAGCATTTTCAGCTTAATGGGATTAGTAATAGCTCTCATAGCCCTACCTGAACTAGCTATAGTTCCACCCAATTATACTAGACTTTATGCTAGAATGCTTTACACCTCAAGTATAACTAGCTATAACTTCATAATGTTTGCTGTAAGTGAAACTGCTAAAACAGTACTAAGATTCACTGGACTTGTCGTGGGTGTTGTAATATTGTACATAATCTATCGTACATTATACTACATAGTAGTGCTAACAGGTGGATAACATGGTTGGAGCTAACATCACTAATATGACCATTAACGATACGAGCATAGAAATATTATGGCAGGCCTTTAGGCTAGCTATACGTGATTTAGTTAACGTCGTGCCAAGCATATTACTAGCGCTAGTCATAATAGCAATTTACATAGGCTTAGCTATATTATTAAATCGTATTATACGTAGAGTGTTCAAGTTATTCCGTGTAGATGAGCTGTTAAAACCACTCATAAGGCAAGCACCTTTCAGTTTAACAAGCCTGGTAGTAGTACTAATAGATGTAGGACTAGCTATACTAGCACTATACTCAATAGTATTAGTATTATTCCCAGAACAAGTGCATACGACAACACTAGTAGTATATTATGCAGCACGTGTGGCAAGCGTAGTATTCTTGATACTATTCGTATTCATAGCACTTGAAGCAATAGCAGAGCGTATAAGAATGGAAGCCAAGATGAGAGGATTCATATTATTCCTAATACTATTCCTTTCACTTGTACCAATATTAGACATAACTGCCCTATCACACGAAGTCAAAACAGCATTAGCATGGGGGATAAGTATAGGGATAGGATTAGCCATAGGAGTATTTGCAACATGGTTCTTCTTCCATGAAATACTAGAATCAATGGTAAGAACCAAGAAAGAACGAGAACACTAATATAATACAGAAGGAAGCGTTTATGAATATTCGTTATCGTATAAATAATTCAAATAGCTAAGAAGCGGTGAATACGTCCCAGCCCCACTCATCCCCGAGCCCGCTTCCGGGCTGTTGTGGGGCTCTCCCTAAGGATAAGCTATTTAGACTAGTTTAATAAGCTCTATGTTAAGTCTCCACATGAACAATAGGTTTCATAAATTAGCTGATATAGTTCCTCTAATCCTTCACCTGTTTTAGCTGATACCTTAACCAATCTAACTGATGGCATATACTCTATCATTAAATCTATTAGCCTTGGAATAACCTCCTTTAATGCCCCTTGGAGCTCCTTAGATGCCAGCTCACGTACCTTTTCTAAACCTATTACTAGTGTTTCACCTAACTCTAATCTCACCAGATCAGCCTTGGTTACAGCTGGTATTACTGGTATATCCAGTCTCAATTGTACTATAAGCCCCATGAGAATACTTGTTGTAGCCTCACTTAGTATGGGTGTTATCGTTGGATCAACTAGATAGATGCCTATAGTAGTTGCAACCCACTTAAGTAAACGTGTTATTGCTGGACCTGCAGGTCTGAATATAAATATCTCGCTTTGGCCAGGCGTATCAACTATTAATACCTCCTTCTCAATACTATGTAGGGTCTTCCTTAACTCATTGCTTTTCTCTACTAATAACTCTGAGGCTCTTATCATAGCACCATTTGGCCCCAAATCTTCTTTAACCATTATATCTTCAACCGTAAACCATTCACGTACATCGAAGTCAGGATTGTAGGGTAGCGTTTCAGCACCTGGATCAAGGTTTATGTAGCCTACATTATAACCTTGATTCTCTTCGATCCATTTACCTAGTGCTGCCGTTAACGTTGTTTTACCTGACCCTGCAGGACCCATTAATACCACTATCATTCTAGGCATGAGCGCTAACCTCCACTAAATGTCGATGATATGTCTAAAACTCTAATAACCTTAACGTTATCGTAAACCTAACATTTCAGGTAGTTTATGTGCTCTCTCTATTATTTCCCTTATCTCCTCCTCAACTATCTTCCTAGAGATTTTCCTACGAGCTATTCCTTGATTTATAGCCATTTCAGCAACAGCTATTGCTTCACGTACATATGCTTCCACTTCAGTCATCTTAGGTAATATGCGGTTCTCACTTAATCCCGTCTCTTCAACATATTTTGCTAATGCTTTTGCAGCAGCTATGCACATTTCATCAGTTATCTTCTTAGCCCTTACCTGTAATGCTCCACGAAATACTGCTGGAAATCCCAAGCTATTATTTACTTGGTTAGGATAGTCGCTTCTACCAGTAGCTACTATCTTTGCTCCAGCTTTCAATGCTTCTTCTGGTAAGATCTCTGGTACTGGATTTGCAAGAGCAAAAACTATTGGATAATCATTCATTTCCTTAATCCATTCGGGCTTAATTATTCCCGGACCAGGCCTAGAAGCAGCTATTACCGCATCAGCATCTTTCAATGCCTCTCTTATACCCCCAGTTATGTTTTCCGAATTCGTCTTTAATGCTACTTCATACCAATGTGGGTGGGTCTCCTTAAACCTTTCAAGTAATGGATGGTCTCGATAAAGTATCCCTATATCTGGTCTTTCTACAACTACGATGTTACCAGTGTTTACACCATAAGCTTCTAGGTATCTTAGTACTGAGTAGTTTGCTGCACCAAGGCCTACTAAGACTATTTTCGAAGATTTGAGGTCTTTATCCACAAGTTTGAATGCGTTTATAAGAGCTGCTAAAACCACTAATGCCGTACCTTGTTGGTCATCGTGCCATACAGGTATATCCATTATCTTGCGTAAGCGTTCCAGTAGGAAGAAGCATTTCGGGCTCTCGATATCTTCTAGGTTTATTCCACCAAAACTAGGTTCTAGGACTTTAATTACCCTAATAAGTTCTTCAAGATCCTTTGTAGCAAGTACTATGGGGACTGCATCAACTCCTCCTAAATACTTAAACAATAATGCTTTACCCTCCATAACCGGATATGCTGCATAAGGCCCTATATCACCTAACCCTAATACACGAGTTCCATCACTTATAACTGCAACTGTATTCCACCTAGAAGTAAGTTCGAACACTTCATCTAGGTCATCAGCTATTTTCCTTGCGGGCCCGGCAACACCAGGAGTATACCATATGGAGAAATCCTTCATACTCCTTATAGGAACCTTAGGCACAACTTCTATCTTACCTTTGAATAACCTATGTAATCTAATTGCTTCTTCAAATATCTCATCTTTACTCAAGCCGAATCTACACCCTATCATGCATGATACTTGGCCATGTTAATATTACTTATGTGCAAGAAGGTAATTATGGTCCAAGGAGGTCACATACTAAATATAGAACACATCAGCTATCATTCGTATCGTAGTAATGTTAGGGGTAGCATTTCTAGTGGGAACCAAGAAAGGGGTTATCACTATGAAGCCAATGAATATAGTTTAAATAGGCTTAACTGTACCCCATTTCTCAAGAGCTCTTCTAAGCTCTTTATGTTCTTTAGCATATTCTTCTAAAGGTATACCTTTTAGTGTTGCCTCAATTGCTTGTCTTACAGCTTTAGCCCCCGCACGAGGGCCGTCTGGATGACCTATAACGCCACCACCTACTTGTATTACTAGATCCTTTCCTAAGTGCTGTATAACTACAGGTAAAGTTCCTGGATGTAAACCTCCGGATGATACAGGTAAGGCTGGCTTTATGTGATACATATCTTGCTCTAAGTGAATATAATCATCGGGATCAGGTACGTATTTTCTCTCTCTAAGTAATTTAGCATAGTTCACGACATCCCTAGTCTTGGCTTCTAATTTACCAACTCCTGGCGTACCTATATGTATTTGATCAACACCTATTATTCGGTAAAGCTTTGCTAGCACGAACATTGATATACCGTGATAGGGGTTTCTAGTAAATGCCGCGTGCATAGCCCTATGGGCATGTATAGCTAGTCCATATTCTTCAGCTAAATCTCTAATATAAGTTAGTGCTGCCCAACCGGTAACAACTACATCAACCATTACGTAAGGATTACCGTAGTCAGCAACAAGCTTTAATCTTTTCTCCATTTCTCTAATATCAGCCGTTATATTAGCAAACCATACCTTTCGTTCACCAGTCTCATTCTCAACCCTATCGATAACCTTCATAATTCTCTTAGCCCTTTCCTCAAACCTACAGTAAGAAGGACTTACTAAGTTCTCGTCATCCTTAATATAATCCATACCTCCAATAAGTAATTCATAAGCTAGTTTCTCAACCTCATCGGGCGTATAACCCACCTTGGGCTTAGGTACAGTACCTACTATTGGTCTATCATAGATCTTGAAAATCTCCCTAACTCCTTCAATCCCTTTAACAGGACCCTTGAAGTATTTAAGAAAGTCGTAGGGTAAGTATATATCTTCAATTCTTAAACCCTCAACCCTTTTCATACCAAAGATGTTACCAGCAACTGATGCTAAGAACCCAGGCATATTACCTTCTTCAAACAATTCAACTGGATAAGCTATTCTAACTAGATAAGTACCATCACCTAAATCCTTAAAGTAATAGGCTTTACCCATAAGCCTATTAATCCTTTCTTGATCATACCATGTATATAAAGTTGTCCATGTACCTACGCTAGACTCAGCAGCTATACCTCCAGCCGCATCTTCTACTGTGAAACCCTTGGCAGGCTTAACCCTAAATACTACAATGACGTCTTTTTCGGGATCCGGTGTATAATCCTTCTTAATAAATAGCGGATATGGTTCAAATTCTTTAACCATTAAGACACCTAAGCTAAAGATACAGTTTAACAGCAAATAAGTTTTAGAGATAAAGTAAAGAAATCCATGAACTATAAACATGCTGAAAAGCCCTTGAAAAATAATCAGACATGAATTACTATTGCGCAAGATATTAGTAATCAACAAATATTATTTACCTGGTTAAATAATCTATGTAATCGTAGTTATCATTAAAGTTGTCTGAGGAATGAGAGGAATTGTTAAATCTCTATCAAGTTGCTCTAGCAGGCTTCGTTCAGGGTATTCTTGAGTGGCTTCCCGTTAGTAGTAGTGGGCAAGTAATGGTATTTCTCTCAAGCATACTTGGGTTAAGATTAATTGAAGCATATAGACTCGCATTATACTTACACATGGGGACTTTGTTTTCAGCAATACTGTATTATAGGGAAGACATCATCGACAGTATTAAGAGTTATGGAATTAGCTTTAATAATTCCTTACTAAGACTATGGGTTATTACAACAATAGTAAGTGTAGTTACAGGTTACCCCATATACATAGTTTATCAGAAAATACTTGGTAATGTAAGCCTCGACATAGCGACAAGTATTATTGGGTTATCACTTATTATTACGGGTTTATTATTAATGTATGCTAAGTCTAAGAAGAACTATAGAACGTTTAAGGATTTAGGAGTAAAGGACTACATAGTTCTTGGTATAGCTCAGGGAATTAGTATTATCCCAGGCATATCTAGGAGTGGAATAACAATAGCTATTCTACTTCTATTAGGTCTACATAGTAGTGATGCAGTTAAGACAAGTTTTCTAGCATCAATACCTATCATAGCCTTAGCTAGCATATACATTGGTTTATTTCAAGGATACATTGTATCAATTGTAGGATTAATAGGTATGTTGTCAGCACTTGGAGCAGGTCTTATAGGTTTATGGGTCATGGTATTTATGTCGAAGAAACTATCTTTATATTACTTTGCATTGACTATAGGCTTAATCATGGTTTTAGCAACAATACCATTCATTATTTAGACGCCCCCACATTTTCTGCAAGTATCACGTTTATATTGGACCATCTTACCCCTTTCATCTTCACTTCTTTAAGAAGAACCTTTAGTTCCATTATATACCCTTCCTCGACGTTTAACCTTTTCCACTCATCTATTGTCTCAGCAATGATTTTCTCAAATACTCTATATGGAACATCTATATTCCACTTAATGGTCTTCTTAAAGACTATCTTGAATCCAGTTCTTAAAAGCAGGTTTACCCAGTACTCTAATGGTTTATAGTCTTCAAACCTACCTACGCTATGCATGGCCTTCCTTCAAATTTCAGCATATTTTTCATAAGTAGGACACCCATAAGGTGAAGGCTCGACTACCATAACAAGAGGTGCAATTTCTTTAACTACATGGAGAATTTTGTCATGTATAGACGGATCAACTTCGTGAAGTGTAAAATAGAATACTACAAGGTCAGCTATTTCCCTTCTGAAAGGAGCATCCATAAAATCATAGACTATCATTGGTATATTAAGCTTTAGAAATCTTTCAACCTTTTTAACGTCTATATCAATTCCTATCACATTTGCACCAAGCTTGACAAGCTGTTGAGTGGATTCACCAACACCTACATCGATAACAGTTACCCCCTTAACGTTAATGCTTGCCCATATCTCGTTTTGAACTCTTTCAACCTCTTCCCAATAATTCCCTGATTTAAGGTTGTACTCATTCAACTAGATTACCACCATGTATATCTATTGCTATAATGTTCGTCTATTTCCGAAATATCTATTGTATCAAAGTTTACAGTAGTTATTTTCTTGTCTACATTAACTAGGCAGGAACTATGAGACCCGTCTATTGGATAAAATGAGACATAACTTCTAATCATATCTTATTCTAAGTTCTACTGTACCGCTCTCCACAATAGCTTTGTCTTCATCATATTCTATTACAGATTCACGAGGCTCTATGCCTACAATATTCTTACCTATAGGCGGATACAAGATTACTTCATTATATTTAGGAGTAGATAGCTTGACTTCAAGCACATTATCACTTAACTTGGTTTTAACATATACTCTACCTTTCCGAGTCCTAGCTTCTACATCTATTTCTCGTAGTACTTTCTCCCACGCACCTCTTAGTACATGGAGAATTGATGAATTATAATTCTCATGTACTATCATGTTACGCGCTAGCATTATATAATCCGCGCTAGCCCATCCATGAGGATAATCACCAACCGTTCCCTTTAAAGTCTTAACACTATGTGCTTCACACCAATGGCCTAGTGGTTCAGATGATCTTATAAGCC
>CAYUVB010000009.1:37416-42278 GCA_964448055.1 uncultured Desulfurococcales archaeon
TTAACACTATGTGCTTCACACCAATGGCCTAGTGGTTCAGATGATCTTATAAGCCATTTATGAAGTTCTTGTAGCCTATCGCGATATCCTAGCATAAGACTAGCTTCAGCTAAATGCATTGTTATATATGATCCATAGGCTCTCCAAATAATTTTATGAACAAAACCGCCATTATATACATATTTCCAAGCATTATCTACTAACTCCTTTGCTAATAGACTATCTTCGGGTAGTAGTCTTAGAGGCCATATTGCTACTAAACTCCTACCAATACCGGAATCCAGTATTAATCTATTAGGACTTGTAGGGTGGAAGAAGCCTGCATGAGTGGTTTTCGCAGCCAGGTCTTTAAATAACATTTCCTCGTACATTGATGCAAGATTAATGTATTCTTCAGTATCTGTTCTCTCACCTAATGCTTCAGCTATTTTAACCATACTCCACAATCCAGCAATACTCCAGTACACATCCCAGTAGTAATGGTCTTTGAGACCTAAGTCTTCAGCACTAATGCTTGGCGGGTGTAACCATCCAGTGCTAGCTCCTTCATCGAATAATTTCACTATGTAGGATGCTACTTTGGTCAACAAGGGATAGAGTTTTGCTATCATACTAGTATCCTTTGTATGATCAAGGTATTCGCCTATAATCCATAGTAGTTGTCCTGGACTATCAGCTTCAAATGGCTCTGGTTTACAGTTTACTGCACCAACATATCCATCCTCTAATACACATTTAACCATATTCTCAATTATACTACGTGCCTCGATCACGTAGCCTGCTTCAAGAAGTGCTTTAGCCATGTATGTTGAGTCCCTTATCCAGAAATTATGGTAGATCGTTGGTCCAGGTGTAATTCTACCATTATCAAATAGTATTTGTAAAGCAACTATGCTTCTCCAATATCTCCCATAAACTTTTTCATCGCCTATGAGAAACTTGTATCCTTTGCTAATGATTCTTTCCCAGTAGTCAATTATATCTTTGTAATCCTTACTGTACCACTCACCTACAGGTAGAATCTCTCTTTCAAAAGGTATGAATGCCTTGAACTCCACTATATTATTGTGTGACAGAAATATAAGGCCCCCACTAGCCCATCCAGTTTCAGATAGACTACTATCTTTGTCGTTTAAATCTATGAACTCTGTTATATCACCGTCTTCCTCGATGGAGTATGCTCCAGCACCATCAGCCATAGGGTATGTTACAATAACTATTCTTTCATTATTACTTATAGCTGTTATAGTATTATTCGTTAACTTTACTTGATTTACTGTAGCTATCCCCATAGGATTCAATGGTCGTATCGCTACTACTCCTGCATCAGCATTCTCAGCTTTAAACGATACTATTACCCCTCCTAATTCATGGTAAGGCCAGCTAATGATTTTAATTTTCACGTTATCTTCGATATACTCTACAGAATATATTGGTGAACTAATTGACTGATAACCATACTTAAGTTCTCCATCACCGCTGGGATGAACTAATCTGCCTTTAGATATCGCGTAAAACCATATCCCTGGACCCCACGGTCCTCTCATGAATACTCCATCAGGTGATACTATTACCTCCCTACTATTACTACGTGTACCAAGCAGGCCCCATTCACGATAAACCCTATTTATCATAACAGGTATATCAAGGCCTTCCTGGTACCCTGGATCTTGTGGATCTAATTGACGTTTAAGCCATAATGGCAACAACATTTTGCGTGTACTTATTATTAACGTATAGTATCCGTCGTGTTCATAAAGTAGGCGGTGCTCCATACCCCTCCTAGCTTCATGTCTAATATCTACTCCTAAGTTGCGGAGTTTACGGATAATTTTAATAAGGGTTTCAGCATCCATAATTATCCATCCTTAGTCATGGTATACATAGTTGTACTTGATGGCTATCCCATAAGGCTACCGGAATTAATACTGTTTTATTCTGGATAAACTTAGTAGTATAAACGTGTTTTTACCGGCCCATACATAGGTTATGCATATGGGTATGTTTCATGAGAATACTGGTAATCTCTGATATACATGGAAATGCTGATGCATTACAGAAGGTTCTAGAACATGCATCACGTTGGGATAAGCTATGGGTTTTAGGAGATCTAGTAGACTATGGCCCTGAACCCCACATAGTAGTCGATTTAATCCGTAGTATGAGACCTGACATAATTGTAAAAGGTAATCACGACCATGCTGTAGCATTTAATGTTGATTGTCTATGTGCACCAGAAATACATGAGCTAAGTGTGTACACAAGAAACAGTATATCATACAAGTTACTAACAAAAGAACAAATAAAATGGCTAAGAGCATTACCATTAAGGAATGAGATAACAATAAATAATAAAAGCTTCTACATAGTCCATGGATCACCACGTAACCCTCTATACGGTTACTTAAAACCAAATTTGAGCCCAGATGAAATATTGTTACACTTAACACCTACGTCCTTAGCTGCACGTCCAAAACCTATAAACAAGGATTTTGTAGTAATAGGACATACTCATATACCGTGTAGAATCAGTATAGGTAGTACTATAGTACTTAATCCAGGGAGTGTAGGACAACCACGTGATGGAATACCTAAGGCATCGTACATGATAATAGATACTGATAACATGGTTATAGAACATTATAGAGTAGAATACGATATAAATAGGGTACTACGTAAACTAAAAGACCTTAACTTAGGGGAAAGATACTATCAATGGCTTAGAAAAATACTACTTACAGCTAGTATTTGAAGAGTCCTAGATCTTTAATACACCTCAATAATAGTTAAGGAGGAATATGGTGTAATGTTTGAGCGAAGTAGTTATTGCTACAATAGCGTTAACAGCTCTTGGTACAACTGCTTACATGTACTACCAGTTCCGAAATGAAAAAGAACATATACGTGAACTAAGACAACAAATTGAAACATTAAGAAACAATCTTAAGGAAGTTAAAAGCGTTGTAAGCAGGTTAAGAAGGGGACTAGAGGAAAGAATTACATTAATACTTGAGGAGGTAGAAAACATAGAATCCAAGGTAAGAGTACTAGAAGATAAAGCCCATATAAGCGATAAAAAGATTGATGAAATATTGGAGAATGCTAGAAATGAGCTAGCCAGAGTGGAAGCTAATATTAAAGCCCTTCTAAGCACTATTGATACAAGAATAGAGAAATTAGAAATAGCTTACACCGGTTTATCTTCAAGAACAAGGAGAGTGGATAGTATTGAGAAAGAATTAGAGAAGTTAAAAGAGATAGTTTATGCATTAAAAGATTCAGTAAACGAGTTAAAGAAGAACACATTAGCAGTGCAACAACCAAAGAGTAGAGAAGAACGTGATCGTATACTTGTTGAAAAATGGCTTAGTACTCCTATAGAGGAGAGAAGCGTAAATAGGATTGCCAAAGAATTCAATATACATCCTAGTACAGCCATGAGGATACTAAGGAAGTATTTGGGTGAAAACTACCGTAACGCTACATGGGAGGATTATAAACATAATAATTGAGCCATGGGATTAGGTCTTTCAAACTATTGTTTTATCTTCTGAAAGATTTCGAGATACCATTTATAGCAATAGTTATGTTCTAATACGCTAAGGTATATTATTAGTTAGAGAACATGGCTTTTGCTCGAAGCAGGGTGATTAACCTGGTAAATACAAATGTGATTAATGTTGGATATGCTCTTGTAGGCGAAGACTTTACTGTTATAGAAAAAGCTAGTATAGTCATCGAAGATGGAGTAATCAAACATATATCGAAAGGATGGATTAGTAAAGGCATAACAATAGAGAATGGTATTGCCTTACCTGCTCTATTTAATGCACACGTACATACAGGCGATTATGCCTTTCCTGAAGTAGGATTAGAACTTAGCTTACATGAACTGGTAGCTGAGCCCTATGGACTTAAGCATAGATTGCTACGTTCTACTCCAAAACATAAGCTTATAGAATCTATCAAGAGGTTCATAGACTACGAAATGAGAATTGGAGTACTAGCTGTTGCAGATTTTCGTGAGGGAGGGGTTGAAGGTGCCCGTATAGCATTAGAGGCTTCTAGGAATAAAAACATCCATTACTTAGTGCTTGGCAGGCCTTCAACTGGTAATACAAGCGAGTTAAAGGAACTTAGAGAACATGTTTATGGGTTAGGACTTTCAACGCCTATAAAATACAGTACTAGCGAACTAAGGGTTTTTGCAAAAGTGTTTAATGACAAGCTTAGAGGAGCACATGTAGCTGAGGTACCAGACAATGCGTCTAGAGAATTATATATGGCTGTAGAAGAACTTAAGGCAAACTACATAGTGCATGGAGTATATCTTACAAGAGAAGACTACATAACCTTAGCTGATAAGAATATAGGTTTAATTATATGTCCTAGAGCAAACTCATGGTTTGGTGTTGGACAACCCAAGATCGATGAAATACTTGACTCTGGCGTAATAGTTGCATTAGGGACAGATAATTCTGGCTGGATTAAGCCAGACATATGGCGTGAAATGGAGTATACATGGAATATAATTAGGCTTAAGGGTAGGAAAGACATTAAAGCTTCAGATATACTTAAAATGGCGACCATTAATCCTGCTAGAATATTCAAGCTGCAGGGCTATGGAGTATTAGAGGAAGGTTATGAAGCTTCGCTTATAATACTTGATGGTCTTGGATCCAATATAGTATTTGCTCATGATAAGGTAGCAGGTGTTGTAAAGAGAGGGGGAGGGGAGCATATACTAGGTATTCTCTATAAAGGTAAATGTATTAGTGGTATGCTTTGTAGTAAGCTTACTTCCTAAATCTAAAGTAGAATACAACTACTGTAGCTATGATGAGAATAAGTATTATGCTACT
>CAYUVB010000009.1:42378-44769 GCA_964448055.1 uncultured Desulfurococcales archaeon
TTAGGCTTATCTCCTCCTTCACTATTATCCCACGTACTGTGAAATATTATAGCTATACTTCCGCCATTATCTTCTAGAACTTCTACCCTTATGTTAACCCTTGCATAGCTTAGTAGATGACTGTATTTTACGAATAATCCGGCATAACCTTCATTACCTGCCTCAAAGGAAGCTGCAATAACTATTCCTTTATCTGTGACCCTAGTTTCCCCACTACCATAATACCTCTTCCATAAGGCTATTATAGCATCATTAATTGGTATAACTATATCGCCTGGATCAATGGTGTTACCGTCGCTTACGCTAGCATTCCAAGCCTTATTCTTTAATATGTTAACTACATTGATTTCGTCCAAACATGTTTGTCCACTAGCTATGTTAGAGAAAAAGATGTTTATAACGATGAGTACTATAATTGTCAATACCGTTTTATGTATATTCTTATCTACACCACTATGAGCTCCGTAACTCATAGGCTATTTTACCTCCAACTATTACCATTAATGGTCTAATACCTGCTATGTCGTTTCTATCTAGCGTCCACGGATTCTCATCAACTACTATTAGGTCAGCATAGTAGCCTCTCTCTATTAAACCTATTTGACCGTAATCTCCACTAGCTTTCGCTGAACCAGCCGTGTAAGCTTGTATTGCATTACTTATGTCTAGTGCCTCCCACGGGTTAATGTCCTTGAGATTGCCACGGGTTACAAAAGCTGCTAGACTTAACCATGGATTAACTGGTTCTACTGGTGCATCACTACTACCAGCTAAGGTTAAGCCTCTAGACATTAGCGTCTTGAACGCATATACATAACGTGCTCTATCACCTAATCTGTCCTTTATCCACCAATCACTAACAGTAAAGTGTGGTTGAACAACAACTGCATAGGGCTTAGCATCTGCTAAGAGTTTTAGTGTTTCAGGTGGTGTTAACGATGCATGTTCTATTCTAACGTTGTTTGCATTGACTTCCAGGATGCCTTTAGCAACCTCTTCTATAGCTCTATCACCTATAGCATGTACAGCAAGATATAGTCCTTTTGCCGCTGTTTCTTTCGCAAGCTCTGCTATCTGCTTCGAGTTCAATAATAGCTTACCCTTATTACCAGGATCATCGTCATAGTCTTCTTTTAGGGCAGCTGTTCTAGCACCAAAACTTCCATCCGTAAAGACCTTTAATCCACGTATGCTTAACCATGGATTATTACGGTATTGATCTAGTTCACTTGGAGGGACTTTCGGTAAAGCATCTTCGGATAGAAATAATCTTATGCGGATAGGTAGCCTGGTTTTATTATCCAATATATTTTTGATTGCTTTGTATTCTTCAATGCTTGCAGCCATAGAGTTTACCATTGTTATTCCATGAGATAGTAGTTCATGCATGGTTTTTTCGAATTTAACTGAAAGCTCCTCTATACTAGGCTTAGGTATCTTACTTTTAACAAGGAGTATTGCATCTTCATATAATATACCTGTAGGTTTACCACTATTATCTATGTCTATTAAGTGCTCGTATTGTTTAGGAATTTTATCTAATAATCCTGCTATCTCTAAGGCTTTACTGTTGGCTACAGCAACATGTCCACAAACTCTTATTATTAGCACTGGCTTATCCTGTACAGCTTCATCAAGATCTTGTCTCGTAGGTATTCTTTTCTCACGGAATAACTCGTGATCCCATCCTCTACCTAAAATCCAGCCATTGGTTCTCCTAGCGCGAATCCTTAATGCATTCCTTATCTCTTCAATACTTTTTGTACCTCTTAGATCTATCCAATCATGCATATAAGCTAGGCTCTCAAGATGTAAATGGGCATCCATTAAGCCTGGGAGAATAATCTTACCTTCAACATCAATTATCTGTGCACCATTCCTATATTTATCGCAAACCTCGTCCGTACCTACCTCAACTATCCTATCACCTTCTATTACAACACATGTTTGCTCATAAGTTCCCATAATCCTACCATTCTCTAAGATGAGCCTCCTCATAATCTACACCAGTATTCAGGATGTTATACCTAAACCAACACAATAATATAATATGGTGCCCTATACAATACAGTCTCAGCCTACCAAGAGTTGAGTTACCATGGAGAAACCTAGGATAGGAATAGTAGGAGTAGGTAGGTGGGGTAGTAATATAGCACGTGTATTATGGGAACTTAACCGTGAAGACTTAATATCATTCGAAATAGTAATAGATGTAGACATAGAGAAAGCGAAGAATATAGCAAGAAAATACGGGGTTAAAAGATACTCTAATAACCTAATTGATGCACGAGGATTAGATGGTGTAGTTGTTGCTGTACCTATACCTTACCTTGCTAAAACAGCACTAAAACTAGTTAAGCAAGGATTAAACGTTTTTGTCGAGAAACCTGT